>JBDSIN010000159.1:0-6698 GCA_039917955.1 Candidatus Limnocylindria bacterium | reverse complement strand
CCGATACCTACGAGCAGGCCTATGAGAAGGGCTTTGTCGGACTGGAGCGGTTCGGCAAGTACAACGAGGACTACCACCTCCTCCAGGCGACCAAGGGCGAGCCGATCCACGGCAAGCTGCGCAACCTCATGACCGAGGCGGGCATTCCCGTCGAGTTCAGCAAGGGCGAGGCAGCTCCCGGGCAGCACGAGGTGAACATCCACTACACCGATGTCCTGACCATGTCGGACCAATCGGTACTCTTCAAGCACGGCGCAAAGGAGATCGCCTGGCTGAATGGCTTCGGGCTCACCTTTATGAGCAAGCCCGATCACACCTGGACCGGGTCGTCGGGCCATCTGCACATGAGCCTGTGGAGCCCCGACGGGCGTACCCCGCTCTTCCCGGAGGACGGCGCCGAGCCCTACGGCATGACGGAGACGATGCGCCACTACCTCGGGGGGATGATGGCCTACGCCCGGGAGCTCGCCGTCTTTGCCGCGCAGAACGTGAACTCGTACAAGCGCTACGCCGTCGCCTCCTGGGCTCCGGTCAACGTGGTCTGGGGACGCGACAATCGGACCACCGGCTTCCGTGTTGTCGGCGACGGTCCGGCGCTGCACATCGAGAATCGCTTCCCCGGCGGCGACATGAACTCGTACCTTACCTATGCCGCGGTGGTGGGTGCCGGGCTGCTCGGCATCGAGCGCGGCATCGAGCCGCCGGCGGAGTACAAGGGCAACGGCTACGTGGCGACCGGCTGCGACCGGATGCCGCGCGCGCTCCACGAGGCGATCCGCGAACTCGAGAAGTCACAGGCGGCGATCGACATCTTCGGCCCGGACGTGGTGGCGCATTACCTCAACGCGGCGCGCGTGGAGCAGGAGACCTACGACGCCATCGTCCACCCGTGGGACCGCGAGCGATACCTGGAGCGAGGTTAGTCACCGGGCGTCAGGGCCGCAGCGTCCCCGACCATACCTGCCAGGCCAACAGCGTCTTCGCGAAGAGGCTGAGCAGCATGTAGGCACGCTCACCGTAGAGGTAGTCACGCCATCGGCCGATCTGCCGGAACTGGAAGACCATGTTGAAGGCGAAGATGTTGAAGCTGATGAAGAGGCTCACGTAGATCGCGATCACGAATCCGGGGATCGGGACGGCATCGGTCGCGGTGAGCCCCGTGAGCAGTGCGGCGGTGATAACAAGCCAGGGCACGATCCCGGCGATGGTGCCGAAGACGTAGTGCAGCCATTGCGGCCGATCGCGCCCTTCGTTGGCCGCCTCCATGCTCCAGCCGAAGAGGTTCATGGCGGCGTTGGCGCCCACGATGGCGATCAGCGTGCCGACCTCGCGGATGCCGGTGAGCATGGCGATCACCACGATCATCACGCTCGAGGAGAACGCGTACTCGATCCAGCGCGCCGGATTCTGTTTACGCGCCAGGCGTTGCTCGTACCAGCGCCGAGCGGGGAAGGCGACCGTGAAATGCGCGATCGAGCTCATGGCGAAGAACGAGGCCACGGCGACACCGATCGGCAACTCGAACAGCGTCCGCGTGGCCGGCAGCAGCGTCCGGGTCGCGGTATCAAAGGTCAGGTAGCTGGAGGTTATCGACCAGCTGGCCATCGGCTCCTGTGCCAGCGACAGGAAGAGCATGGCCAGGAACTGGACGCCGTGAAGCAGCGTGAGGGCGACATTCCAGCGGAAGAGCGAGGTCGCGCGGTCGGCCGGGATCGGCGGTGCGGCGGGCACGGCGGCGGTTGCGGTCATGACACGAGCACATCGTTGTCGGAGCGGCCGAGATACGTGGCCAGACCCTCGTCCAGCGGGGTCAGCCGCCGGGGCATCCGCTGCAGGAGCGGAGCCACGTCGACGGTGGCGGGCTGGTTGATGAAGTCCACCGCGTCAGGGGTGAGCGGCGGCGAGGGCAGCAGCGTCAGGGGTGCGGCACCCAGCCGAAGGAGCGCCGCCGGCCCGGGGATGATCGGGCGGCGGATGTCCGCGGCACGCAGCGCATGGGCGATCACGTCGCGCATCCTGAAGGTCTCGGGACCTCCGACCTCGAAGACCTGGTCGGCGGCGGCGGGGTCAGAAAGGGAATCGGCCGCCAGCCGGCCGACGTCGTCGATGAACAGCGGGGCGAGCAGCTGCCCTCCGAAGTTCGTCATCGGCACCGCCTGGAACTGCCGCGCGAAACCGATGAAGCGGTTCAGCGACACGTCCCGCGGGCCATAGATCCAGGTCGGCCGGATGATGGTCCAGGTTAGGCCGCTCCCGCGGACGGCCTCCTCGGCGCGCCACTTGGCCCGGAACCAGTGCCGCCTGGCGTGCGGCGCCGCGCCGGCGCCGGAGAGATAGACCATTCGCTTGACGCCAGCCTGCTGAGCGGCCGCGACGAGGTGCTCGGTGCCGGCTGCGTCCACCTGCATGAAGGTCTGGCCACGGCGCGGTGCCTCGATCGGTGAGTTGGTGAAGGCGAGCGCAATGACGAGGGCGTCAACGCCCATCAGCGTCTCGACCAGGCCGTCGCTCCCCGCCACATCGGCATGACGGACCTCGACGCTATCGGGCAGCGGGCCGCGTGCGGCATCTCCCTGCCGCGACAGGACGATGACCCGGTGGCCGCGCGCAAAGAGCTCGGCTGCGATGCCGCCACCCACGAATCCGCTGCCACCTGCCACCGCCACGGTCAACGGATGATCGTTGTGGCGTGGCTCCGCGAAGACCGAACGGACGGTCCGAGCCCGATGCCGGAAGATCTCCTTCAGCTGCCCTCGCACGACTGCGGCATGCGCGAGCGCGCCGAGCAGCCCGAGCGGCAACGAGTACTCGACGTCATCAATGACGCGGGTGCGTTCGCCCTCGGCAACGAACGTGTGGCGGTGATCCCAGCTGCGGTACGGGCCTTTCAGCTGAATGTCGCGGAACCCGTGCGGGGGATCGTATTCGGTGATCAGGCTGCGCCAGTTCAGCGGGATGCCGAGCAGCGGCCGGACGCGGTAGTCGACCTCCAGGCCCTCCCGCATCTCGGTATCGGTTGAGCGCAGCTCGAAGCCAAGGCTGCCGGGCGTCACGCGGCCGAGGTTCTCTGGCCGTGCGAAGAAGGCGAAGACCTGGTCGATGGGCCGTTCGACGAGCGTTTCTGCGTGGACTCGATGCGTGGTCATGGTGTCTCCGGTGGGCGAGCCCGGCTGCCGCGAGGGCAGCAGCCGGGCCTATTGTCATCCCTCGGGCGTCTCTGCCTCTGGGAGGTGGTCAGTCCTGGCACCAGGGGTACACGAACGCGCTGCCCGAGCCGGCGCGATGATCGGCCAGCAATAGCGAAAACGGAATCGGATTCGGGACCCCCGAGATGTCTGCACCCTGGCGAACGGTGACGCCCAGCGAGACAGCCGTGCCGATGGCGATGCCGCCACGAGCGACATCGTTGAGCAGGTGAGCGACCTGCAGCGTCTTGATGCCGGCCTGCATGCAGGCCACGTCGGGCCGGCTCGCAGCAGCCGCGGATCCGGCGATGGTGGTCGCTGCGAGCAGGGCGGCGGCCAGGGAGAGGGTGATCGTGCGCTTCATTGGATGAGCCTCGTGTATCGGTGGTGAGGGGCTAGCTGGCGCGCTCGCTCAACGACGAGACGAAGGTCGGGATCAGCGCCACGGCCGACAGGCCGACCAGGGCATAGACCACGGCCGAGATCGCATTGGTCTCGCCGAAGGTCGAGCCGGTGAGGTTCGCGACCAGGTCGAACTGCATGACTCCGACCAGGAGCCAGTTGATGCCGCCGACGATCACGAGAAGCAGGGCGAGCGTCTTGAGGTACTGCATGTTGGAACTCCAATGTCTGTTGCCCTGTATCGGGTTTGTACAGGCTTCGTGGATACTCTAGCGAAGGGTCTCCCCTGCTGTCAAGTCTTTGTGTAATGTACGAACGTGTGCTACGGTGCACGGACCATGTACACCATCAAGCAGGCATCACTTCGAAGCGGAGTCTCGGTCTCCCTCATGCGCGCATGGGAGAGGCGCTACGCCGTCGTTCACCCGGACAGGACCTCGAGCGGCTACCGCCTCTATGACGACGACGGGATCTCGCGCCTGCGCGCGATGCGCGGGCTCATCGAGCACGGCTGGTCGGCGAGGCAGGCCGCCAGCGCCGTCCTTGAGCACCCGTCCGCCGCCGGTCCTCGCGTGCTCGATGCCTCACCAGACGGCTCACCCCCTGGCGCCGCACTCGTCAGCGCGGCCGCCCAATACGATCTCGCCGCGGTAGAAGGCGCGCTCGACGACCTGTTCGGGCGCGGGTCGTTCGAGGCGGTGATCGACGAACTGGTGCTGCCGGCTGCAGCGATGCTCGGCCAGGCGTGGGCCAGCGGGCAGATCGACGTCGCGGCAGAGCACCTGGCCAGCGGCGCCGTTTTCCGGCGGCTGTCGGCCCTTTTCGACATGGGGGGCCTGTCCGGCAGCGGGCCACAGGTGCTTGTCGGTCTGCCACCCGACAGCCGCCACGAGCTGGGCGCGCTTGCCTTCGGTGTGGCGTTGCGGCGACTCGGCGTCGACGTTCTCTACCTCGGGGCGGACGTGCCGGTCGAGTCGTGGGTTGATGCCGCGGCAGATAGTGCGGCCCAGGCGGCGGTGGTCGGCGTGGTGACCGCCCGCGATATCCCGCCGGCGAGTGAGGTGGCAGCCGCCCTTCGGGCCGCTCGGCCGGACCTGGTGCTCGCCTTCGGTGGGGCGTCCGCCGGCGGCCTGTCCGCGATCGGCGACGTCACCGTCCTCCCGGCCCGCGTGGTCGAGGCTGCTCGAGCCCTCCGCGGACGCCTACGATAGGTTTTGCCGGAGGTTCTGCTCCACCGGCCCCTCGCTATTTCGATAGACCGGAGGTCGAGTTCATGCGACTCCACGAGAAGGTGGCGATCATCACCGGCGCCGGCAGCGGGATGGGCCGCGTGGCGGCCCATCTGTTCGCGGGCGAAGGAGCGAAGGTCGTCGTCGCCGAGTACGACGAGGCGGCCGGCAACCAGACCGTCGAATCGGTGCAGGCGGCGGGCGGCGATGCCACCTTCGTCCGCACCGACGTCAGCAACGAGGCCGATGCAAAGGCTATGGTCGCCCACGCGATGGCGACCTACGGCCGGGTCGACGTCCTGTACAACAACGCCGGCGTGATGCCGGAGCCGGATCACTCCGTCATCGACACGGACGTCGCCACCTGGGACACGGTGATGGCGGTCAACGTGCGCGGCGTCTTTCTGGGCTGCAAGTACGCGATCCCGCGGATGCTGGAGCAGGGCTCCGGATCGGTCATCAACATCAGCTCTTTCGTCGCGCTGCTTGGCTGCTCGGTGCCGCAGGACGCGTACACCGCCAGCAAGGGCGCGGTCCTCTCGCTGACCCGCTCGCTCGCAGTCCAGTTCGGTCCACGCGGCGTGCGCAGCAACGCCATCTGCCCTGGACCGATCGAGACTCCACTACTCATGGACTGGCTGCTCAAGGACGAGGCCGCCAAGCAGCTGCGGCTGGCGCGCAACCCCATCGGCCGCTTCGGTAAGCCGGAGGAGATCGTCAACATGGCGATCTACCTGGCGTCCGACGAGTCGCGCTGGACCAACGGGGCGGCGCTGGTGATCGACGGCGGGATCAGCGTCAACTACTTCTAGGGCAGCGGCCGGCGGCGGCGCCGGTTCGCGTCTCGCCGCTCTGCCCGCGAGCGTTCTGACCACGAAATCACCGGATCGGCCCGGTTTCGTGGTCGGCCCGCTCCATTGATGAGGATTCGGCCACGAATCCACCGATTCGTCGTCGATACGCTCGCCCACCGAGCGCCGGGACGCGGCCTACAATCCACCACCACAACCCGAACCCCACCTTGAGGTGACGCTCCCATGACCACCCAATCTCAGGCTGACGCAGCCGCGCCGGCGCTCGGCAACGTGAAGATGATCATCGGCGGCGAGCAGGTCGATGCCGCCGACGGACAGACCTTCGATGTCATCAACCCCGCCTCCGGCGAGTTGCTGGCCCGTGCGCCGCTCGGCGGCAAGGAAGACGCAGATCGCGCGGTGGCCGCCGCGCAGAAGGCGCTCGACGACCCGCGCGGCTGGTCGACCTGGTCTGCCGCCAAGCGCGGCCGCACGCTCCAGAAGCTCTCCAACCTGGTGAAGCAGAACCTCGAGGAGCTGGCGCAGTTGGAGAGCCGGAACGTCGGCAAGCCGATCTCCGGCGCCCGCGGCGAGGCGCTCGGGGTCAGCCTCGTGTTCGAGTACTACGCGGGGGCGGCGAACAAGGTATTCGGCGAGACGATTCCGGTCTCCAAGCCCGGGCTCGACTTCACCCTGCGCGAGCCGATCGGGGTGGTCGGCCTGATCGTTCCCTGGAACTTTCCGATGAACATGGCCAGTTGGAAGCTCGGCCCCGCGCTCGCCGCCGGCAACGCCACCATCCTCAAGCCGGCGAGTTACACGCCGCTGTCCGCCCTGCGCCTTGGCGAGCTGGCGCTCGAGGCAGGCTTCCCGCCGGGCGTGGTCAATGTCATCACCGGACCGGGCGGCACCGCCGGCGCAGCGCTGGCCGGTCACCCGGGCGTCGGCAAGATCGCCTTCACCGGTGAGACGACGACCGGGCAGGAGATCATGCGGCTGGCCGCGGGCAACGTGAAGAAGATCTCCCTGGAGCTCGGCGGCAAGAGCCCGAACATCGTCTTCGCCGACGCCGATCTCGAGAAGTTCGC
>JBDSIN010000158.1:0-10502 GCA_039917955.1 Candidatus Limnocylindria bacterium | reverse complement strand
ACGGCCAGGTCCGAGGAGCTCCTCCTCAACGTGCTGCCCGCCTCTGTCGCCGATCGTCTGAAACGCGGCAGCACCATGGTTGCCGACCGCCACGAGGCGGCATCGGTCCTCTTCGCCGATATCGTCTCGTTCACCGCGTTCGCCGAACAGACGGCGCCTGAGCGCGTGGTGGAGCTGCTCGGCCGCGTCTTCGAGACGCTGGACGACCTGACCGCACGCCACGGCCTGGAGAAGATCAAGACGCTCGGCGACGGCTACATGGCGGTGGCCGGCGTCCCGCAGCCACGCGCCGACCACGCCCGCGCTGCCGCCGCGATGGCCTTGGAGATCGAGCCCGCCCTGCGGACGGAACTCGGGGCTGACTGGCCCTCCCTCCACGTTCGGGTGGGGATCGCCAGCGGCCCGCTGGTGGCAGGCGTGATCGGCAGGCGCCGCTTCTCCTACGACCTGTGGGGCGACACGGTCAACACCGCGGCTCGCATGGCCGGGCTGGCTGAACCGGGAAGCGTGATCGTGGCCGATTCGACCGCCAGCCTGCTCGACGGGGCGGCCCACCTGGAGTCGCGCGGCGAGACCGAGGTGAAGGGCAAGGGGCCCATGAAGGTCTGGCACCTGAAGGCGGTTGCGGGCGAGGCCTGACCCGAAGAGCTGGAGGCCGAACCTGTTCCCCAGCCGCGAGCGCTGACCTACACTTGGCCGATGCCGACCTGCGCGTCCTGCAGCGCCAGCAATGCCGAAGATTCGCAGTTCTGCGCCCGGTGCGGGGCGGCTCTCGACGCACCTTCCGTAGCGCCGCGCGAGGTCCGCAAGACGGTCACCGTCGTGTTCACCGACGTCACCGGCTCCACCAGCATGGGCGAGCGCCTCGATCCGGAATCTCTGCGGCGGGTGATGAGCCGCTACTTCGCGACCGTGCGAGGTGTCCTGGAACGCCACGGCGGCAAGGTCGAGAAATTCATCGGGGATGCGATCGTGGCCGTCTTCGGGATCCCCTCGGTCCACGAGGATGACGCGCTTCGCGCCGTGCGAGCCGCGACCGAGATCCGGGCCGCGCTGACGGTGCTGAACGAAGAGCTGCTGGCCGACTGGGGCGTGACGATCGCCATACGCACCGGGATCAACAGCGGGGAGGTCGTGGCCGGTGACCCGGTGGCGGGAGAAGCCCTGGTCATCGGCGATGCCGTGAACGTGGCCGCCCGGCTCGAGCAGGCTGCCGCCCCCGGCGAGATCCTCATCGGTGCCGCGACCCATCGGCTCGTTCGGAACGCGGTCGTGGTCGAACCGGTGGAGCAGCTGCAGCTCAAGGGCAAGGCCGATCCGACCCCCGCCGTCCGCCTGCTGCGGGTGCTGGAGGGCGCCGAGTCGTTCGCGCGCCGGCTCGACTCCCCCATGGTTGGCCGCGATCGGCAGCTCGATTCCCTTCGCCGCGCGTTCGATGGTGTCGCGGCTGACCACGCCTGCCACCTGTTCACGATCCTGGGGACCGCTGGCGTCGGGAAGTCGCGGCTGGTGGAGGAGTTCATCTCGGACGTCGCCGGCCGAGCCCGGGTTCTCCGCGGCCGATGCCTGTCCTATGGGCAGGGCATCACGTTCTGGCCGGTCGCCGAGGTTGTGAGGGGGGCGGCTGGCCTGCAGGACTTCGACGAGTCCGGAATCGTGGAAGGCAAGATCGTCGACCTGCTGGCTGGCGACGAATACGCCGGGGCGATCGCCAATCGCCTGGCCCAGGTGATCGGGGTCACATCCGGATCGGCTCCCCCCGAGGAGGCGCAGTGGGCCGTGCGGCGGCTGTTCGAGATCCTTGGCGCCGGGGAGCCCCTGGTCGTGGTATTCGATGACATTCACTGGGCGGAGCCGGCCCTGCTCGACCTGATCGATCACGTCGCCGACTCTGCGCGGGATGCCTCGATCGTGCTCCTCTGCACGGCGCGCCCGGAGTTCCTCGACTCGCGAACCGGCTGGGCGGGCGGGAAGCTGAACGCGACCTCGATCCTGCTCGAACCCCTCAGTGACGAGCAGAGCGAATCGCTCATCTCGCACCTGCTCGGAGCGACGGACCTGGCCGACGACATTCGTGCCCGGATCGTGGGCGCTGCGGAAGGTAACCCGCTCTTCGTGGAGCAGATGCTCGCGATGCTGATCGACGACAACCTGGTCCACGCGGTTGATGGACATTGGGTGGCGACCAGCGACCGGTTGGAGGTCTCCGTGCCGCCCACGATCGCCGCGCTCCTGTCGGCGCGGCTCGATCGACTCGACGCGGACGAGCGCGAGCTGATCGGACGCGCGTCGGTGGTCGGCAAGGTGTTCTATCGCGGCGCTATCCGCGATCTGCCGGGAGGGTCGCCGGACGAGCGGATCGATACGGTGTTGCAGGCCCTGGTGCGCAAGGACCTCATCCGACCCGATCGGTCAACCCTGTCGGGAGAGGACGCCTTCCGGTTCCGCCACATCCTTGTCCAGGAGTCGGCGTATGGCGCGCTGCCGAAGGCCATGCGCGCGACGCTCCACGAGCGATTCGCCGACTGGCTGGAGACGGCGGCCGGGGACCGCGCCGAAGAGCAGGGAGAGATCATCGGCTATCACCTGGAGCAGGCCTATCGCTATCGCCAGGAGCTCGGAGCTGTAACCGATGAGCACCGGGCAATAGCCCGACGAGCCGCAGCGCGGCTGGCTTCGGGCGGCAGCAGGGCAATTGCGCGGTCGGACTACCCTTCCGCGGTCAACCTCCTCTCGCGGGCGGTCGCGCTGCTGCCCGGCGCCGACCCCGCCCGCATCGCGCTCCTCCCCGATCTCGCCGGCGCCTTCGAGGAAGCGGAGCGGAGCAGTGAAGCAGACGCGATCTGGGCGGAGGCGGTCGATGGAGCACGCTCCCTGTCCGATGACCGCCTCCTCGCGCATGCCCTCGTCCAGCGCTGGCGCTGGCGCCTCGAGCGCTCAGAGGACGTCGAGGAGGCCACCCGTGATGCGGCGTGGGCGATGAGCATCTTCGAGGCGGCCGGGGATGACCGGGGCATGGCTCGTGCCTGGCGACTGCGCGGGAACATCGCGTGGGAGTGGGACAACCAGGCCGGCGGGGAGGAGGAGGCCGTCGAACACGCGCTGGCCCTGGCGCGAAGGGCGGGCGATGTCTACGAAGAATTCGACTGTTTCGGAGCCCTCTCCCGCACCCTTGTCCGTGGTCCGACGCCGGCGCAGGTTGGCATCGATCGGTGCGCGGAACTGCTGACGCAGTACGCCAACCAGAGGGCGGTCGAGGCCGGCATGCACCATGCGCTGGCACATCTCAACGCTCGGGTCGGGCAATTCGCCCGCGCCCGAGCATTCGCCACCCAGTATCGCGACTTTTATCGAGATACAGGACAGCTGGTGGGCTTCGACTTCGTTTCGGAGGTCTTCGGTGACATCGAATTGGTCGCGGACGACCCGGCCGCCGCGGAGCGCGTCCTCCGCCAGGGCTACGACGCACTCGAGGCCCGCGGCGAACGGAGGGGCATCCAAGCTGCGTTTCTCGCCCGCGCGATCTGCGGCCAGGAACGCTGGAAGGAAGCGGAGCCGTTCGCCACGTTTGCCGCTTCGGTCGCGCATTCGGTGTTCGGTCCCATGGCGAATGGCTCACTCGCCCGCGCCTGGGCGCACCAGGGACGCATCGCCGAAGCGGAGGCTCTGGCGCGGGAGGCCGTTGCGGCCCTCGAGGAGACCGACTTCCTGACCGACCGCGCCGACGTTCTGACCGATTTCGCCGATGTTCTGCTGCTGGCCGGGCGAGCCGGCGAAGCGGCGGATGCGCTGGAGCTGGCCCTGTCCCTGTATGAGCAGAAGGGGGACGTGGTCACCCCTCCGCGTATCCGGGCCGCCATCGCTGCCATCCGGCCGACGGACGGGACCCACCAGGACCGATGACCACAGCTCCAGAAGATCCTGATGCAGTCGTCCCTCTTGCCGCTGCGATGACCAGTACCGCCGCGGAGAGCCTGGTTGCGCAGGTTCGCCTCTTCATCTTCGAGCACTTCCGCGAGCACGCCGCCGCGCCCGTCGTCGAGCAGTTGATGACCCGGTTCTCGCTTCCCCGGGGAGAGGCAGTCGAGGTTCTCGGCACGCTCGACGCGGCGCGCCACATCGCGCTGGTGAAGGGGACCTCGCGGATTCTGATGGCCTTCCCCTTCGCCGCAGCCGCGACGCCGTTCCGGGTCACCAGCGGCGGCCGCACCTACTTCGCGAACTGCTCGTGGGACGCGATCGCCTTCCACGCCATGCTCGGCGCGGACGTGCGCGTGGACTCGTACTGCCACCATTGCGCCGCGCCCATCCAGATCGAGATGAGCACCGGCCGCGAGACGCGGGTCAGCCCGGCGGAGACGCTCATCTACCTCGCACTCCCGCCCGCGCAGTGGTGGGAGGACATCACCACGACCTGCTCGAACACCATGGTCTTCTTCTCATCGCCGGACCACCGGGACGCATCGGACCTGTGCGCGTCGGCGGAGTCAGCCGTCTCGCTGACGCCGGACCAGGTGCATGCGCTGGGCGAGCCGATCTACCGCGGCAAGTTCGACCCTGACTACGCGCGGCCGGGAAAGCAGGAACTGCTCGACCATTGGGCGGCGCTCGGCCTCAGCGGCGACTACTGGACGCTGTAGACGCCGGACCCCTTTACATCCCCCCGGACAGTTCGGCGACCTCGAACCAGGTGCCGCTCGCCAGCCCCGGGCACGTCTTCGCCAGCGCGACCGCGGCGTCGATGTCGTCGGCGCGCAGGACGGTGTAGCCGGTGACCGAGTTGGCGTCGCCGGAGCCGACCGATCCATCGGCTCCGAACGTCCGGCGCTGTGAGATCGGGCTTCCAAGGTCCACGACCGCGTCGCCGAGCGAGGCGAACCAGTCGGTCCAGGCCTGCATCACCTTTGCGCCCTCTTCGGGGCTGTCGGGCATGCTGCCGCCGTGGAACAGGAGCAGGTAGTTGGCCATTGATGATCTCCACATCGATGGGCCGACGCCGACACCCTGTCGACGATCACGCCTCGTATCTACACAACGAACGACCGGCCGGAGAATCGACAACCGGTCCGGCCCGGCATGGGTGATCAGCTACGCTCCGCGCTTCGGGCCCGCCACGCCCTGCAAGGAGACCGATGACCGAGAAGACCTCCGACACGCTCGTGGAGCGACTGTTCGCCGCAAGTCTTGGCATGTTCGAGGTGATGGCCGTCTACCTGGGTGATCGGCTCGGGCTCTACCGCGCCCTGCGAGACGGCGGACCGGCGACGGCGGCCGAGCTTGCCTCCCGGGCCGGCATCGACGCTCGCTACGCAAGGGAGTGGCTCGAGCAGCAGGCGGTGACCGACCTCCTCGACGTCGATGACGTTGCGGCGGCGCCGGAGGAGCGTCGCTACACGCTCCCCGAGGGGTACGCCGACCCGCTGCTGAACCCCGACAGCCCCTACTCGATCGCCCCGCTCGGGCGCTCGCTGATCGCCAGCGCCAAGGTCCTCCCCCAGATCCTGGAGGCGTACAGGACCGGCGGCGGCGTGGAGTGGGCCGAGTACGGCGCGGACATGATCGAGGCGCAGGGCGACTTCAACCGGCCGTGGCTTGTCGGATCGTTCGGCTCGGAGATCCTGCCCGCCATCCCGTCAATTCACCAGCGGCTCATCGCCGACCCCCCGGCCCGGGTGGCCGATGTGGCCTGCGGCGTTGGCTGGGCGGCGATCGCCATCGCCAGGGCCTACCCGGCGGTATCGGTCGATGGCTTCGACCTCGACCCCTCGTCGATCGAGTTGGCCCGCGAGAACGCCCGCACGGCGGGTGTGGACGATCGGGTGACATTCAGTCGGCGCGACGCCGCGGACCCGGCCGCCATCGGCCAGTACGACCTGGCGGTGATCATCGAGGCCATCCACGATCTGTCGCGACCAGTCGAGGTCCTGGCGGCGGTGCGCGGCATGCTGCGACGCGGCGGCGTCGCCCTGGTTGCCGATGAGAAGACCGAGGACGTATTCAGTGCCCCGGCGAGCGACTCGGAACGCCTCTACTACGGGTTCAGCCTGTTCACCTGTCTGCCGCCCGCCATGACCGAGCGCCCGACGGCCGCCACCGGGGCGCTCATCCGCGAGGAAACGATGCGCCGATACGCTACCGAGGCCGGCTTCAGCAGCACCGAGCGGCTCGACGAGCCCGCGCTCGAAATGCTCCGCTTCTATCGGCTGACGCCCTAGCTGCCTCGCCCGGCGACCACCCAGTCGTTGGCGCGCATCGGTCTGCCCGGCGGGAATTCGACCTGGCACTCGCCGACGAGCGTGAATCCGGCCTTGCGGCAGACCGCATTCGAGGCCTCGTTCTCGAATGCCGGGAAGGCATGGATGGACCGATGCTTCCCCTCTGCCTGGGCCTTCTCCAGGGCCAGAACGGCGGCGCGCGTCGCAATCCCTTCCCCCTGCCACTCGGGGACGACGCTCCACCCGGTCTCCCAGGCCGTCTCGCCGGCCCACTCCAGCTCCCAGTAGCCGATTGAGCCGACGGCCTCCGCGTCCGGGCCGGCACAGATCACGAACATGGCGCCCTTGCCGGTCCCGGCGATCGCCACGTAGCGCTCGTGCCGTGCGCGGAGCTTCTCGCGTGTCTCCGGTCCGCCGAAGTGCTCGGTCATGCGGGGGTCGCCCATCAGCCGTTCGAGGAGTTCGAGGTCGCCCGCGGCCCACGGGCGGAGCGTGACCTGCGGCTCCTGCGGTGGTGGCCTACGCCCGCGCGGCACGAATCTGGTCGGCGTGGCCGTGCGCATGCTCAGCGTAGATCTCCAGCCACTCGACGACCGAATAGGCGCCTGATTCGGAGTGGCTGCCGCGGCGGTCCCATTCGACGGGCGTCAACGACTCCAGCAACTCGAGGCTGGCCGCCCGCACCGCGGCCAGCACCGCCAGCGACGACGCGATCGGGCGGTCGTAGTGCAGGCGCCGGGCGTACTCAGGCTCGTCGTAGCCCGCGATCACCGGCTCGTCCTCGGCGATCAGGCGGCGCAGCCGGACAAAGGCCGTTGCCTCGCTGTCGGCGAGGTGGTGTGCGACCTGTCGGGCGCTCCAACCGCCATCGGGAGCCGGACGGTCAAGCTCGGCCTCGGTGCTACCGGCGAGCGCGGCTTCGACATCGGCGTATCCGATCCGGAACCGATCGAGAAGCGCAGCACGTTCCATCTCCAGGAGGATACGGAATTGGGCCCGGCCGCGTGCCGCCGCGGATCAGTTCCGGCCGGCCGTGCCGCGGGATCGATCCGGCCGCCGTGGTGGCCTCGCGTGCCTCGCGCGAGCTAGGACCGGACGGCCAGGGTGTCGGCGGCCACCGCGCTGAGCGCGGCGACGAACTCTGGCATCACGTTCAGGGACTCGATCCGCGCGAAGGTCATTCCGGCCTCGTCGGCCTGCGCACGAGCGCCGATGTCGATGTCATACAGCACTTCCAGATGATCGGCCAGGAACTGGATGGGGGCAACCAGCACCGACCGATGGCCGGCGTCCCGCAGCTCGGGCAGCAGATCGGCGAGATCGGGCTTCATCCAGTCGCCCGGCTCGTGCCCAGCCGACTGCCAGCAGAAGTGCCAGCGCTCGCGTGACAATCCCGCCCGCTCGGCTACCAACTCGGCGGTCTCGCGAAGCTGATCCAGGTATGCCGGCTCCATCTCTGCCACCCGGCGCGGCAGCGAGTGCGCCGTCAGGAGCACCGGCGCCCGATCCCGCTCGGCCGCAGGCAGCAGGTCGAGCCCTTCGCCGATCCGGTGCGCAACTGCCCGGAGGAATGAGTCCTGACGAAACCAGGCCGGCGCCAGGCGAACGTCGGGCGCATCCGAGCCGAACACCGCGGATGCGTCACTGAGGGCTCGCTCGTACCCGCTCATCAGCAGGCCGGAGAACTGCGGGCTCATGATGATGCCCACCACCACCGCACAGCCTGCGTCGACCAGTGCGATCAGCCCGGCCGCAATCGTCGGCTCAGAGAAACGCATTCCGGCGATAACGCGTGCGTCGACGCCGTCGGTGCGCAGCCGATCCTCGACCGCCGCCGCCTGCGCCTGGGTGATGGCGATCAGCGGCGAGCCGCCGATCGCCTCGTAGCGCCGACGGAACTCGGCGATCACCTCCGGCGACGGAGGTCGCCCACCGCGTACCGCCGTCAGGTAGCGCTCCAAGTCATCGAGGTCGGCCGGCGATCCGTACGTCATCAGCAGGACGCCCAACCGCCGCCGGTCCGCCTTCATCGGGCGCTCTCCGCGTGCACCAGCTCGACCAGTCGGGTCAGCAGGGCCGGATCGGTTTCGGGGAGGACACCATGGCCGAGGTTGAAGATGTGCCCCGGCCGGTTTGCGGCGCGACGCAGCACGTCCAGGGCTCCCTCCCGGGTGGCATCCCATCCGGCCAGCAGGCGGGTTGCATCCAGGTTGCCCTGGATACCTCGATCGAAGCCGACCCGTTCCCACGCAGCGTCAAGCGACTGGCGAGCATCAACCCCGATGACATCGCCTCCGGCTTCGGCCATTCGCTCCAGCAGCGCGGCCGTCCCGGTCCCGAAGTGAATGGTGGGGGCACCGCGCACGGCCGCGAAGATGCCTGCCACGTGCCGCTGGACGTAGGTGCTGTAGTCGGCCGGCGACAGGGCGCCGACCCACGAGTCGAAGAGCTGCACCACCTGCGCCCCGGCAGCCACCTGTGCGTTGAGGTACCGAACGACCACCTCGGCGAGCTTCTCCATCAGGGCATGCCAGGCGACCGGCTCGCGGTACATGAAGGCCTTGGCGATGGCGTAGTCGCGTGACGGCCGCCCCTCGATCAGGTAGCAGGCCAGCGTGAAGGGCGAGCCGGAGAACCCGATCAGCGCCTGTTTCCCGGCGAGCTCGCGGCGCACCAGGCGGATCGCCTCCATCACGAATCCGACGTCTTCCGCCGGCTCGATCAGTCGCAACCGACCCACATCGGCCGCAGAGCGGATCGGATTGTGGATGATCGGTCCGACGTCAGGCTGGATCTCCAGCGAGACGCCCATCGGCTCGAGGGGCAGCATGATGTCCGCGAAGAGCACGGCCGCGTCGACGCCGAAGGTGCGCACCGGCATCAGGGTGACCTCGGCGCACAGGTCAGGCGTCTTGGCCAGGGTAAGGATCGCGTATCGCTCGCGCAGCGCGCGGTAGTCGGCCAGTGCGCGGCCCGCCTGGCGCATGAACCAGACCGGCGTGGCGTCGGGCTGCTGGTGGCGCAGGGCGGCGAGGAAACGGCCCTCGCCGGTCATCGGTTGGGTGGGGGCGTCAAGCATCGGCTGCTCCAATCGTGGCGAATGCGCTTCGGGCGGCATCAAGCGTGGCATCGAGTTCGGCGCGACCATGCGCTGAAGACAGGAACCACGCCTCCTGCTGTGAGGGTGGAAGCAGTACGCCGGCGTCCAGCATCTCGTGAAAGAAACGCGCGAATCGCGTGTCGTCGTCAAAGAACACCGTCAGCAGCGACGCGGCACGCGCGATGCGCACGCGAACACCGGCAGCGGCGGCACGGTCGGTCAGGCCTGCCTCCAGGAACGCACCGGCCTCCTCCAGCTGTTTATAGACCGATGTGGTCAGCGCCCGCAATGTAGCCAAGCCAGCGGCCATGGCCAGCGGGTTCCCGGACAGCGTGCCTGCCTGGTAGACCGGTCCGAGCGGTGCCACCAACCGCATGATCTCGGCCGCTCCGCCATACGCGCCGACAGGCAGACCGCCGCCGATGACCTTACCCAGGACGGTCAGGTCCGGCCGGACCCGGTATCGCTGCTGGGCCCCACCGCGTGCGACCCGAAAGCCGGTGATCACCTCGTCGAAGATGAGCAGCGTCCCGTGCTCGGCGGTGAGGCGGCGCAGGCCCTCCAGGTAGCCAGGGGCCGGCAGAACGACGCCCATGTTGGCGGCGACCGGCTCAACGATGACCGCTGCCACGTCCCTGCGTACGAGCAGCCCGGCGATCGTGTCGAGGTCGTTGTAGTCGACCACCAGGGTGTCCGCAGCAGCGCCCGCGGTGACCCCTGCACTGGCGGGCAGCCCGCCGGCGCCGGATCCGGCACGAACCAGCAGGGCGTCGGCGTGGCCGTGATAGCCGCCGGCCATCTTGATGATCCGATCTCGACCGGTGAACGCCCGAGCCAGCCGCACGGCCGACATGGCGGCCTCGGTGCCGCTGTTGACAAAGCGCAGCAGGTCGATCGACGGCATGGCGGCCACGATCTCCTCGGCCAGCGCAACCTCGCCGGCGTTGGGCGCCCCGAACGAGGTCCCCCGGCCGGCGGCCTCTATCACCGCTGCGGTGACCGCAGGGTGGGCGTGCCCCAGGATCATCGGTCCCCAGGAGCCTATGTAGTCGATCAGCTCGTTGCCGTCCACGTCCCACATGCGCGCACCGGCTGCGCGCTCGATCACCCTCGGCACGCCGCCCACCGCGTAGAAGGCGCGCACCGGCGAGTCGACGCCCCCGGGGATGACCCGCTCTGCGCGGGCC
>JBDSIN010000157.1:0-5441 GCA_039917955.1 Candidatus Limnocylindria bacterium | reverse complement strand
GCCGATGCCGACCTGGGGCGGCGATATGAGCGGGATCGACTTCCAGGACATCTACTACTACGTGACCGCCACCGACAAGGCGGTGCAGTCGTGGGACGACGTGCCGGACTACATCCGCCGCACCTATGACCGCCTGGGGATCCCCGAGGCGGAGAAGAAGTACCTTGCCGGCGTCGGCGGGCAGTACGACTCCGAGGTCGTGTACCACAACATCCGCGCCGACCTCGAAAAGCTGGGCGTCATCTTCCTGGGGACCGATGAAGCGCTGGTCAAGTACCCCGAAATCTTCAAGGAGTACTTCGGCACCGTCATTCCGGCCAACGACAACAAGCTCGCCGCGCTGAACACCGCGGTCTGGAGCGGGGGCAGTTTCATCTACGTGCCCAAGGGCGTCCACGTCGAGCTGCCGCTGCAGGCCTACTTCCGGATCAACACCGAGAACATGGGCCAGTTCGAGCGGACCCTGATCATCGCCGACGAGGGATCGAGCGTGCACTACGTCGAGGGCTGCACCGCCCCGGCGTACACCACCGCCAGCCTGCACAGCGCCGTGGTCGAGATCATCGTCAAGAAGGGCGCGCGAGTCCGCTATACGACCATCCAGAACTGGAGCCACAACGTCTACAACCTGGTCACCAAGCGCGCCGTGGCCTACGAGGACGCGGTGATGGAGTGGGTCGATGGCAACCTCGGCTCGCATCTGACCATGAAGTACCCCTCCATCTACCTGCTCGGCGAGCGGGCACACGGCGAGGTGCTGAGCATCGCATTCGCCGGCAGCGACCAGCACCAGGACGCCGGCGGCAAGATCATCCACGCGGCGCCGAACACGACGTCGCTGATCACATCGAAGTCGATCTCCCAGGGCACCGGCCGGACCAGCTACCGCGGCCTGATCAAGGTCTATCCGGGCTGCCACGGATCCAAGTCGACAGTGCGCTGTGACGCGCTGATCCTCTCCGACGAGGCGCGCAGCGACACCTACCCGTACATGGAGATCGACGAGGAGGACGTCACCATCGGGCATGAGGCGACCGTTTCCAAGGTCGGCTCTGAGCAGCTCTTCTACCTGATGAGCCGCGGCATGAACGAGGCAGAGGCGAGCGCCATGATCGTCAACGGGTTCATCGAGCCGATCGTCAAGGAGCTCCCGATGGAGTACGCGGTCGAGATGAACCGCCTGATCCAGCTCCAGATGGAAGGGTCGGTCGGCTAGACCGATGACGGTTCAGGCCTCCACGGCGCTCGACGCCGAGACCGTTCGGCGCATCTCCGCCGGTGAGCCGGATTGGCTGCGCGACCTGCGCGAAGCCTGGTGGCGCCGCGTCGAGGAGCAGCCCTGGCCGCTGAGCACCGAGGAAGAGTGGCGCCGGACATCGCTCAAGGACCTCCCGCGCGACGGCGAGCTCCTCACCGATCCGCCGCGCGCCGACTACGAGATCGATCCGGAACTTGCCGCTCGCGGCGTGGTCTTCACCGACCTGGCTGCGGCCGTCCGCGAGCACGCTGACCTGCTGCAGGCCCGACTCGGCCACCTCGACACGATCCCGGCGCAGACGCCCTTCTGGGCCCGCTCGCTGGCGGCCTGGAGCGGCGGCACCTTCCTCTACGTGCCGAAGGGGGTGGAGGTGGACGGACCGCTCATCGCCTCCACGTCGCTGCCAGGGGGGTCATACACCTACCTGCCGCACACCCTCGTCGTGCTCGAGCAGGGTGCCTCGGTCACGCTGCTCGAGGAACTCTCCTCACCGGACGGCGCCGCGACCTGGTACGGCGGCACCGCCGACCTGCAGGTCGGCTACGGCGCGCGGCTGCGCTACGCCAACCTCCAGCGCCTCGGTGACGCGGTCTGGCGGATCGGGGCACAGCGGGTCGAGGTCGGCCAGGACGCCGACGTGACCACGCTCAACGCCGAGATCGGCTCAAAGGTGAGCAAGATGGGCCTCGATCTGCGCATGAGCGGGAAGGGCGGCACGAGCAAGCTGCTCGGTCTGCTCGCCGCCGGCGACGACCAGCACATCGATATCAACAGCGTCCAGGACCTGCTCGCCAGCCACACCACCTCGGACCTGCTCTACCTGTCAGGCCTCTACGACCAGGCGCGGGCCGCCTTCTATGGTGTCACCCGGGTTCGTTCTGAGGCGAAGCAGACGAGCAGCTACCAGGAGTGTCGCAACCTCCTCCTCTCGCCGAAGGCCGGCGCGGAGCCGATCCCCGTCCTGGAGATCGAGACCAACGACATCCTGCGCTGCGGACACGGAGCGACCGCCGGGGCGATCGATCCAGTGCTGCGCTTCTACGCCCAGAGCCGCGGTCTCTCGGCCGACGAGGCGGAGCGCATGATCGTGCGCGGCTTCTTCGAGCGGGTCGTCGCGCAGATCAACTCGGAGCCGATCAAGGCGCGGATCCTCGACGCGCTGGCGCCTCGCATCGGTGCCATCGACGAGATGGCCGCATGACCACCGGATTCGCCGCCGGCCTGCGCGCGTCTGACGTCACTCCCGGGACCGTCGTGACGGTCCTGGTCGAGGGGCGCTCACTCTGTGTCGGGCAGACCCTCGACGGACGCTGGGGCGCCATCGACGATGTCTGCACCCACGACGAGGGTGACCTGGGTGACGGCGAGCTGGACGGCACGGCCGTCGAGTGCCCGCGCCACGGGGGACGCTTCGATCTCTTCACCGGTCGCGTGCTCGCACTGCCGCCGGTCGTCCCGGTGCGCGCCTACGCGGTGCGTCTCGATGGGGACGACGTGGTGGTCGAGCTCCCATGAAACTCTCATCACGCGCCGAGTACGGCATCCGGGTGCTCGTCTCCTTGGCCCACGCCGATGGCGACAAGCCACAGCCGTTGTCTGCCATCGCGCGTTCGGAGAAGTTGCCGCATCCCTACATCGAGCAACTGGTCGGCGACCTGCGCCGCGCAGGCATGGTGACAGCCACCCGCGGCAAGGCGGGCGGCTACCGGCTGGCGCGTCCCGCCGCCGAGATCACCATGGCCGAGGCGGTGCGCGTCCTCGACGGGCCGCTCCTCGAGATGCCCTGCGGAACGCCGCAGAACCTCGAGGCCTGTTCCCGTCCACAGGATTGCAGCGTGCATGAAGTCTTCGAGCGCCTCCAGGATTCCCTTGCGGGAACCCTTGGGCGGCTCACCCTGGCCGACGTGGCGGCCGGCAGTGGCGGACCGCCGTATCCACCTGCCGTGCGGCGCCGCAACCAGGCCGCTTCCCATGCCAACACCGTGCCGGCCGCATCGGCCGTGACGCCGAACTAGAAGGAGCCACTGAGCAGCGCATGACCGACCAGCTGGAGATCCGCGACCTCGAGGTGAGCATCGGGGAGAAGAAGATCCTCAAGGGCCTGACCCTGACCGTGAAGGTCGGCGAGGTGCACGCCCTGATGGGCCCCAACGGCTCGGGGAAGACGAGCCTGGCCTTTGCGCTGATGGGGCACCCCGACTATCGCGTCACCGCCGGCAGCGTCACCTGGCGCGGGGAGAGCCTGGTCAAGGCCACGCCGGACAAGCGCGCCCAGGCGGGCCTCTTCCTCGCCTTCCAGTACCCGAGCTCCATCCCGGGCGTGACGGTTGCAAGCTTCCTTCGCAACATCTACAACGCGGTGCATCACCCACGCCAGCCTGCGGCCGATGCATCGGACGGTGCCATGCCGAAGTACACCGGCATCCCTCTCGCGAAGTTCCGCAAGCTCATGGAAGAGAAGATGGCGCTCCTCCAGATGGATCCCGGATTCGCCTCGCGCTACGTGAACGACGGCTTCTCCGGCGGAGAGAAGAAGCGCCTTGAGATGCTCCAGATGGCCATCATCAACCCGGTCATGGCCATCCTGGACGAGACCGATTCGGGCCTCGACATCGACGCGCTGCGCACGGTGGCCGAGGGGATCAACGCCACCCTCTCGCCGGAGATGGGGGTGCTGATGATCACCCACTACCAGCGCATGCTGAACTACGTGAAGCCCGGCTTCGTCCACGTCATGCTCGACGGCCGGATCGTGATGTCGGGCGGCGAGGAGCTCTCTCACAAGCTCGAGGCGAACGGCTACGACTGGGTTCGCGAGCAGGTCGGTCTGCCCGACGGCGCCGACGACGCGGTCGTCGAGCCTGTGGCGGAGCACGTCTAAACTGGCCCCATGACGACGCAGATGACACCTGGCCGTGGGGTCGGCTCAAGAGTCCCCGGGGCGTTCTCGGGCACCGCGCTGCGCCCCGACTTCCCGGTCTTCGACACGCTGACCGGCACCGGCAAGCGCCTCGTCTACCTCGACGCGGCTGCCAGTGCCCCGAAGCCGCGTCGCGTGATCGACACGATTGCCGACGCCTACGGGCATCACTACGCCAACGTGCACCGTGGCATCTACGAGCTCTCCGAGGACGCCACCGCACGCTTCGAGGCGGCGCGTGCCATCCTCGCGCGCTTCGTCGGCGCCGCGTCACCGCGTGAGATCGTCTTTGTCCGCAACGCCACCGAGGCGATCAACCTGGTGGCGTACAGCTGGGGCCGCGCCAACCTGCGCGCCGGCGACCGGATGCTCACCACGCAACTGGAGCATCACGCCAACATCGTCCCGTGGCAGCAGCTCTGCCGCGAGGTGGGAGCCACCCTCGACTACGTCTCGATCACCGACGACGGCCGCCTCGATCCCGACGACCTCCGCGCCAACCTGGCCAAGGGTCCGAAGCTGGTCGCGGTGGCCGGAGTGAGCAACGCGCTGGGGACCATCAACCCGCTGACCGAGATCGTGCGCCTCGCCCACGAGGCCGGCGCCCTGGTGCTGGTCGACGCCGCTCAGTCGGCACCCCACATGCCGACCGATGTCGCCGCCATCGGCTGTGACTTCCTGGCGCTGTCCGGACACAAGATGCTGGGACCATCCGGCGTCGGTGCGCTCTGGGCGCGTCGCGAGCTGTTGGAGGCGATGCCGCCCTTCCTGACTGGCGGCAGCATGATCATCAGGGTCACGCTCGACGGGGCGGAGTGGAACGAGGTTCCATACAAGTTCGAGGCCGGCACCCCCGCCATCGTGGAGGCGATCGGCCTTGGCGAGGCGATCAACTACCTGACCGACCTCGGCATGGACGCAGTCCGGGAGCACGAGCGCTACCTGTTCGAGCAGGCCTGGGCCGCCCTCCGCGAGATCCCCGGCGTTCGGCTGCTGGGGCCGGACGATCCGGCAATCCACGCCGGGGTGATCAGCTTCGTTCTCGACGGGATCCATCCCCACGACGTGGCCACCGTCTTTGATCACGAGGGGGTCGCCGTGCGAGCCGGCCACCACTGTGCGCAGCCGGTGATGCAGCGCTACGACATCCCGGCCACCACCCGGGCCAGCTTCTACGTCTACAACGACACCGATGACGTCGAGGCGCTCGCCTCGGCGATTCGCGCCACCCAGCAGCTCTTCAGCTAGCAGCACCAGTCAGGA
>JBDSIN010000156.1:0-7545 GCA_039917955.1 Candidatus Limnocylindria bacterium | reverse complement strand
TCAGCCCGTCGAAGACGATCGAGGGGCTCGCCGGTGGACTGCTGGTCGCCACGGTTGCGGCCGGAGTCGGTGTCGCGATCGTCGGTCTCGATGCGTGGCACGCCGTCGTGATCGGCCCGCTGCTCGGACTCGCGGCGCAGGCGGGCGACCTGGCCGAGTCGCTGGTGAAGCGCGCAGCCGGGCGCAAGGAATCCGGCTCCCTGATCCCGGGCCACGGGGGGATGCTCGATCGCGTCGATTCCTTCCTCTTCGCCGCACCCGTGCTTGCCGGATACGCCCTCGTGGTCGCTGGCTTCGGGCTGTGATCGGCGTCGTCGTCCTGGGCTCAACCGGTTCGATCGGTACCCAGACGCTCGAGGTGCTCTCCGCGCACCCCGATCACTTCTCGGTACGCGGTCTTGCGTCGGGACACGCATCCGCGATCTTCGCCGACCAGCTCGCTGCATGGCCTGAGGCGCGTGCGTGGACCCCCGGGACGAGGCCCGCGATCGTCGATCGGTCACGCTGGCTGGATGGCGGCCTCGAGGAGATGGCCACCCTCGACGGTGCCGAGATGGTGGTGGTGGCCACGACCGGGATGGCGGCGCTGCCCGCCGTGCTGGCGGCCCTGGGCGCCGGCCGACGGGTCGCACTTGCCAACAAGGAGACGCTCGTCGTCGGCGGCCACCTCGTCGCCGCGGCACTCGATCGCGCCGGCGGTGAGCCGCTCGATCGCATGCGGCCGATCGACTCCGAACACTCAGCGATCTGGCAGTGCCTGCGCGGGGAACGGATCGCCGATGTGGCGCGTCTGATCCTCACCGCCTCCGGCGGGCCGTTCCGTGACCGTGCCCCTACCGAGCTCGCATCGGTGACTCCCGACGAGGCGCTGGCACATCCAACCTGGCGGATGGGTCCCAAGGTCTCCATCGACTCGGCGACCCTGGTCAACAAGGCATTCGAGGCGATCGAGGCGAAATGGCTGTACCGGCTCCCCTACGATAGGATTGCTGCCGTGATCCACCCCCGCAGCGTCGTGCACTCCCTGGTCGAATTCACGGACGGTTCGTTCAAGGCGCAACTCGGCGCGCCGGACATGCGCCTGCCGATTCAGTACGCGCTCACCTACCCGGAACGCCTCCCATCGCCGGCGCGTCACGCTCCGCCCGAGGATTGGGGGAGCCTCGAGTTCGCGGCACTGCAGCCCGGTCACTTCCCGGCCTACGACACGGTCCGCGAAGCGGCCGCTGTGGGCGGCAACCGGGGAACGATTCTCAATGCTGCCGACGAAGTGGCGGTCGCGGCCTTCCTGGCCGGATCGCTGCCGTTCAACCAGGTCGCCGACGTACTCGAGCGATCGGTCGCTCGCTGGGGAGACGACGCTGAGCCCGGGATCGCGGAGATCGTTGCGCTCGACGCCGATGTCCGAGCCGGCCTCAGCATCGAGCTCGGCTTGGGCGGGGTGGCCTAGTGGACGTCCTCGGCACGATCCTCGCCTTCCTCGCCGTCCTCGTGATCCTCGTCCTCGTCCATGAGCTTGGCCATTTCGCCGTGGCCAAGTGGAGCGGTATCACCGTCCAGGAGTTCGGGGTCGGGTTCCCGCCACGGATCGGGTCGGTCGTCTGGCGCGGCACGCGCTACTCGCTCAACGCGATCCCACTCGGCGGCTTCGTCAAGATGCTCGGCGAGGATGGGGACGGGGAAGCCGAGAAGATGCGACAGCGCGGCCTCTCCGACGCGGCCGTCGATAAGGCGATGGCCGGTGCCTTCAACCGAAAGCCGATCTGGGTGCGGATGCTGGTGCTGCTGGCAGGAGTTGGCATGAACTTCCTGCTGGCGGGCATTCTCTTCAGCGTGGCGTTGAGCCTGCCCATCCAGCAGGGTCGCGGCCCGCTGATCGTCACCGAGGTTCAGGCGGGCAGCCCCGCCGTCGCGAGTGACCTTCGGGTGGGGGACGTCATTCTCGCTGCCGACGGCCAGACTTTCACCGTCTCGCGGGACCTCACCGCCTACGTGCGCTCGCGGGCGGGCTACGTGGTCGCCCTCACGGTCCTCCGCGCGGAGGAGGAGGTTGTTCTCCAGGTCACGCCGCGCCAGCTGACACCGGCCGATGAGGCTCGCGGCCTCGGTGCGGTGGGCTTCACCTACGATTCGGCGGAGTACGTTGAGATTCCGCCATCGACCGCCGGTCCGATGGCGGCGCTGAGCGCGGGATTCGGGGCCACAACTGACCTCGCGGTCCAGATCCCGGGCGGCCTGGCCGACGCAGTGGCAGGGCTGATCGGCCTCTCACCGGATGCCGGATCCGCGGTCGGACCGATCGGGATCGCCGAGGAGACAGGTCGCGTGCTTCGCGCCCCGCTCGTCAGCCAGCTGATCTTCGTGGGCATCCTCTCGGTCAACCTCGCGGTGCTCAACGTTCTTCCGTTCCCGCCGCTCGACGGTGGCCGCATCCTCGTCACCCTGATCGAGGCCGTGCGACGACGACGGTTGCCCGCAGAGCGCGAAGCGCTCATCTACCTCACCGGCTTCACGGTGCTGATCGTGCTCGTCGTCCTCATCTCCATCCGGGACGTGGCCAACCTCATCGGCGGCTAGGGCAGCCCCTCTTCGGCGCCCCACAGGCCAGCTCGCCCGGTGGCGATGATCGATGCCGGCTGGTATACTCCGCTCGGTTTCGCGGACCGTGAGCGGACCGAATCGGATATTGATTGTTGATTGCTTACGTGGGTCGGTTCGCCAGTCCCACGTTCTTTTTTTCCCCGACGGGGAGCGAGGTGTGGATGTGAACCGGGACTTCGTCGGAGCGCTGCTCCAACTGAATGCCGAGAAGGGCGTTCCGCAGGAGATCCTCATCCAGACCCTGGAGCAGGCGATCGAATCCGCCTACCGGCGCAACGCCGACGCGCCGGAAAACGTGGTCGTGCGAGTCGACCCGGAGAGCGGGCAGATCGCCGTCTACCGCGAGTACGAAGTCGTTGCCACCCCGGACGAAGTGACTGATCCCGAACTCCAGATGCTCGTCGGCGACGCGCAGAAGATCGACGCGACGACCGGGGTCGGCGCCAAGGTGCGCGTTCCCGAGAACGTTACGCAGGCGCAACTGGGCCGGATCGCGGCCCAGACCGCAGGACAGGTGTATCGCCAGCGGCTCCGAGAGGCAGAGCGCGACGTGGTCTACAGCCAGTACGCCAGCCGCGAGGGCGAGATCATGACCGGCGTCGTGCACCGGACCACCGACCAGGCGGTCGTGCTGGACATGGGCAAGGGCGTGGAGGCGGTGCTCGCCGTCGGCGAGCAGCTGGCGGGAGAGCATTATCGAATCGGTCAGCACCTGAAGGCCTACGTCCTCGAAGTGCGCCGCACCACCCGTGGACCGGTGCTGGTCGCCAGCCGTACCCATCGTGGTTTCCTGCGCCGCCTGATGGAGATGGAGATCCCCGAGATCTACAACGGCACCGTGGTGATCCGCGGCATCGCTCGCGAGGCGGGGAGCCGTTCGAAGGTGGCCGTGGAGAGCCGACAGCCGGGCGTGGACGCCAAGGGCGCCGCGGTCGGTCAGCGGGGAGCGCGCATCCAGGCGATCGTCGCCGAGCTGAACGGCGAAAAGGTTGACGTCGTGCTATGGAGCGACGACCCGGCGCAGTTCGTGGCCGAGGCGCTCTCGCCGGCAGAGGTGCTCAACGTGCGCATCGATGAAGAGCACAAGATCGCCAACGTTGTCGTTCCCGAGCGCCAGCTCTCGCTGGCCATCGGCAAGGAGGGCCAGAACGCGCGCCTCGCCGCCAAGCTGACCGGCTGGCGCATCGACATCAGGTCCGACGCCGGCGTGGCCACCGCGGCCGCCGCGCACGGCAGCACCGCCGACGCGCACGGCAGCACCGCCGACGCGCACAGCTCGCCCGCGGAAGAGGAGGCCGATGCCGAAACGAAGGCCTGATCACCAGCCGCAGCGGTCATGCGCCGTCTGCCGCAGTGTGCATCCGAAGCGGTCGATGACTCGCATCGTGCGTCGCGTCGATGGCTCGCTGGCGCTCGACTCGACCGGTCGGGCGGCAGGGCGTGGCACCTACCTGTGCGACGCGACCGACTGCCATGACGGTACGCGCCTGGCCGAAGGCGTCCGCCGAGCGCTGGGCACCGACGCGGGGCTCGATCTGCTGATCGGAGAGTTGGCGCATGCCTCCGCGTAGGTACGTCCCGCGCCGCGGACCGCGTCCGCAGCGTCGCCGCGGGTCGGGGAGCAGCGGTGGGGTGGCCACCCAGGCTCCCGTCGTGGTGCGCCCGACCGGACCGGTCGAGCTGCCCTCATCGGTGGTCGTGAAGGACCTGGCGGAGACGCTCGGCGTGAGCCACGTCGATGTCATCAAGGAGCTGATCCGCAACGGCATCTTCGCGAGCATCAACCAGTCGATCGACTTCGATACCGCCTCGCTGGTAGCTGCCGAGCTCGGTTTCGAGGCGGTCCAGAGCGGGATCGCCGAGCGGGCCTCCGCCGAGGCAGCGGCGCAGCAGGAGATCGTCGCCCCGGGCAGCGATGCGGATGGCAGCGGGAAGCCGGTCCTGTGGGCCGACGAGGCGCCCGAGGACCTGGTCACCCGCGCTCCGATCGTCACGATCATGGGCCACGTGGACCACGGCAAGACGAGCCTCCTCGATGCGATCCGCAGCAGCCAGGTCGCCGCGGGGGAGCGGGGTGGAATCACCCAGCAGATCGGTGCGTCCGAGGTGGTGCACAACGACAAGCGCATCGTCTTCCTCGACACGCCGGGCCACGAGGCGTTCACCGCCATGCGTGCGCGGGGCGCGCAGGTGACCGACATCGCGATCATCGTGGTGGCCGCCGACGACGGTGTCATGCCGCAGACCAAGGAGGCGATCGATCACGTCCGCGCCGCACGCGTCCCGATGATCGTCGCCATCAACAAGATCGACAAGCCCGACGCCAACCCGGACCGGGTGAAGCAGGAGCTCGCCGACCACAAGGTCCTGATCGAGGAGTACGGTGGCGACGTGATCGCCGTGGCCGTCTCGGCGAAGCAGCGAACTGGACTCGAGGAGCTGCTCGAGATGATCCTTCTGGTTGCGGACCTGCAGGACCTCAAGTCGAACCCGAACCGCCGGGCGATCGGGACCATTATCGAGTCGAAGATCGAGAAGGGGCGCGGCAACGTGGCCACGGTGCTGGTTCAGACCGGCACGCTCAAGATCGGCGACATCGTGGCGGTCGGGCGCACCTCGGGTCGCGTGCGTGCTCTGCAGAACGCCGCCGGCAAGCGGGTGAAGACCGCAGAGCCGGCCACAGCGGTCGAGATCATCGGTCTCGACGACCTGCCGGAAGCGGGCGACATCCTGCGTGTTGTGGAGGACGAGAAGACGGCTCGCGACCTGGCGGAGGCGGCGGTGCGTGCAGGGGAGGGGAGGACGGCCAGGACGCTCGAGGAGATCAGCGCGCTGATCGGTTCGGCCGAGGTGAAGGAGCTCCGCGCCGTGCTCAAGACCGACGTGCAGGGGTCGTTGGGAGCGATCCGCCATGCGCTCGAGCGCCTCAATACGGCCGAAGTACGCGTCAACATCATCTCGGAAGGTGCCGGCGAGATCAACGAGTCCGATATCCAGCTGGCGACCGCGTCCGATGCGGTGGTGATCGGCTTCAACACCCGGCCCGACCCCGGAGCCCAGCGTGCGATCGACGTCAGCGGTGTCGACGTGCGCCTGTATGACGTGATCTACAAGCTGACCGATGACCTGGGCGCCGCACTGCGCGGGATGCTTACGCCGAAGCTGGTGGAGCAGGTCGAGGGCCACGCCGAGGTGCGTCTGGTGATCAAGGCCGGCAAGGCCGGAAACGTCGCGGGCTCCTACGTGGTGGATGGCCGGATCGTGCGGGGAGGGTCCGCCAGGCTGTATCGGGCCGGTGCGCTGATCGGCGAGACCCGCATCGAGTCGCTGAAGCGTTTTAAGGACGACGTCCGCGAAGTGGCCAACGGATTCGAATGCGGCATCGGGCTTGGGAATGCCGAGATCGCCGAGGGGGACATGATCGAGTGCTACCAGATGGTGTCCGAGCCAGCGTGACGGCGCGCCCATGAGCCAGCGCACCGACCGCCTCGACAGCCAGATCCGGCAGGAGCTGATGGATCTCTTCCAGCGGGAGATGGCGGACCCTCGCATCGGCTTCGCCACCGTGACCCGCGTCGAGACGGCCCGCGACCTCGCGCACGCCCGCGTCTGGGTGAGCGTGCTGGGGACCGATGAGGAACGAGAGCGCAGCATGAAAGCGCTGCAGGTGGCGACCCCGTGGCTGCGGCGCCGGCTCGGGGACCGACTGACGCTGCGCCATGTCCCCGAGCTCTCGATACGTCTCGACGAATCGATCGCATCCGGCGACCGCGTCCTGCGACTCCTGAGGGAGCTCGACGAGGAGAAGGCCCCACCCCCTGGCGACGGGAGTTCGGACTGATGCGGGAGGTCGTCGAAGCGCTGTTATCGGCCGACCGGATCAGCACCTTCTGCCACGAGAACCCCGACGCGGACACGCTCGGCGCCGCGCTCGCCATCGCCCTCGCGGGTCGGCGGCTGGGGAAGCTGACCGAGGTGGTCAGCTTCGATCCGCCGCCGCCGTTCCTCGCCTTCATGCCCGGAGTCGAGGAGGTGCGGCGCGCCCCGCAGCTCGAACCCGACGTGGCGGTCATCGTGGATGCCGGTGAGATGAGCCGTATCGGTGCCGTCGCGACGGACGAGGGTGCATGGTTTGCACGTGCGCGCATCGTGAACATCGATCACCACATCAGCAATCCCGGCTTCGGCGCCGCGATCTGGGTTGACCCGCAGGCCGCAGCGACCTGCGAGCTGGTCGCCCTGCTGCTGCCGGAACTCGGGGTACCCATCGACGACACGCTGGCCACGCTGCTGATGGCCGGAATCGTCCAGGACACCCACACCTTTGCGCATCCGAACACGACGCCGCGCACCCTGCGCGTCTCTGCCGACCTCTTGGCGGCCGGCGCTCCGCTCTCGACCATCAACCGTGCGATCTACGCGGACAAGCCGTTCAGCACCCTCGCCCTGTGGGGGATGATCCTCGCCGGCATCGGCGAGCACCTCGACGGGCGGATCGTTCACGCGTCGATGACTACCGCCATGCTCGCGGCCGCAGGGGAGCGGCCGACGGCATCGGAGGGCTTCGTGGATCTCCTCGCATCGACTCGCAGCGCAGATGTCACGATCCTGCTCAAGGAGGTCACTCCGACCGAGACCCGCGCGAGCGTCAGGACCACCGAGCGCGCAGACGCCGTGGCAATCACCTCCGCGTTCGGCGGCGGCGGTCACGTCCGGGCGGCCGGCTGCACGCTCCGAGCCCCGATCGACGAGGCGCGGGTCCTCGTCCTCGCCGAGGCGGAGCGGCATCTCCTGCGTCAGCCGGACGATGCACGGAGTCGTTAATCTCGACAAGCCGGTCGGGCCGACCTCACATGACATGGTCGGTCTGCTGCGCCGCCTCACCGGCATGCGGCGTATCGGGCACGCCGGCACGCTCGACCCCTTCGCTTCGGGCGTGCTCCC
>JBDSIN010000155.1:0-7490 GCA_039917955.1 Candidatus Limnocylindria bacterium | reverse complement strand
GAGGTTCAGAAGGTCAGTCGGAGGCGGCCCACATCACGATGCCGGCCACGAACAGGCCCGACACCAGCCCGATGAACGCGGCGAGCCCCTCGGGCCCGGCGCCGTGATTGGTCGGGATGATGGCGTCGATCAGCTGCAGCCCGACGATCATGTAGGCGAGCCAGCCGACGCCGGCGACCGTGGCGATGATGGCTCGCTGGGTGCGGGTGATGTTCACGGGGCGCATCGTAACAAAGTCGTCAGTCCTCGCCGCGGCCGGACTGCTCGCGGATCGTGTTCACGATCCCGCCGTCCGCCAGGGTGGTCACGTCGCCCAGCGCGCGCTGCTCGGCGATGTCGCGCAGGAGGCGCCGCATGATCTTGCCGGAGCGGGTCTTGGGCAGGTCCGGGGTGAACATGATCTGCTTGGGCCGGGCCAGCTTGCCGATCACGTCGGAGACGTGCTCGCGCAGCTCCGCCCCGAGCGCATCCGAGGCCTCGAAGCCCGAGCGCAGGATCACGTAGGAAAAGATCGCCTGGCCGGTCATCATGTCGGTTCGGCCGACCACCGCCGCCTCCGCGACCGCGGGGTGTGAGACGAGCGCCGATTCCACCTCGGTGGTGCTGATTCGGTGGCCGGACACGTTCATGACGTCATCCACGCGGCCGAGCAGCCAGTAGTAGCCCTCGTCGTCGCGCTTGCAGCCGTCGCCGGCGAAGTATCGGCCGGGATAGCGCGACCAATAGGTCTCGACGTAGCGGTCGTGGTCCCCGTAGATGCCACGCAGCATGGCCGGCCAGGGACGCTCCAGCAAGAGATACCCGCCGCCACCCAGCGGGACGGAGTTGCCGGCCTCGTCCACCACGTCGGCCTTTATTCCCGGGAACGGGAAGGTGGCACTCCCCGGCTTGGAGATGGTGATCCCCGGCAGCGGCGTGATCAGGATCATGCCGGTCTCGGTCTGCCACCACGTGTCGACCACCGGGCAGCGCTCCCCGCCGATGTACTTCCAGTACCAGGCCCACGCCTCGGGGTTGATCGGCTCACCCACGCTGCCCAGTAGCCGGAGAGAGGAGAGGTCGTCGCGCTCGAACTCGGTGTGGCCGTACTTCATCAGGGCGCGGATGGCGGTCGGGGCGGTGTACAGGATGGTTGCCCGGTACTTCGCCGCGATCTGGGCCCATCGGTCCTTCTCCGGGAAGTCGATCGCACCCTCGTAGATGATCCCCGTGGTGGCATTCGCCAGCGGCCCGTAGACGATGTAGGAATGGCCGGTCACCCAGCCGATGTCGGCCATGCACCAGTACACGTCATCGGGCTTGATATCGAAGATGAGCCGATGCGTGGTGGCGGTGCCGACCAGGTAGCCGCCGGTGGTGTGCATGATCCCCTTGGGCTTGGCGGTCGTCCCGCTGGTGTACAGCAGGTAGAGGAGATCCTCGGAGTCCATCGGCTCGGGCTCGGCGGTGGTCGACTGGTCGGCGGTCAGCTCGTGCCACCAGTGGTCCCTGTTTGGGTCCCAGTCGACAGGGTCGCCTGTCCGCTTAACCACGACACAGTGCTTGACCGATGGACTGCGCCCCATGGCGTCGTCCGCGCTCGCCTTGAGGTGCACGGCGGCGCCCTTGCGGTAGCCGCCGTCGGCAGTGATCACCGTGGTGCATTGGGCGTCATCGATGCGGCCGGCCAGGGCGTCGGCGGAGAAGCCTCCGAAGACGACCGAGTGCGGAGCGCCGATCCGCGCACAGGCGAGCATCGCGATCGGGAGCTCCGGGATCATCGGCATGTAGATGGCGACCTTGTCGCCCTTCTTGACGCCGAGCGAGCGGAGGGCATTCGCCATCCGGCAGGTCTCTTCGAGGAGTTCCCTGTAGGTGAGCGTGCGCGCGTCGCCGGGCTCCCCCTCCCAGTAGTACGCGACCTTGTCGCCTTTTCCACTTGCCACGTGCCGGTCGAGGCAGTTGACGCTGATGTTCAGCTTCCCGCCGACGAACCACTTCGCGTAGGGGAGCTGCCAGTCGAGCAGCTCGGTCCACGGCTCGATCCAGTCGATCCGCTTCGACTCCTCTGCCCAGAAGGCCCGGAAGCCCTCGTCGGTGGCCGTGCGGGCGTAGATATCGGGGTCGTTGGCCGTCGCGTTCGCCACGAAGGCGGCGGGCGGCGGGAAGAGGCGCTCCTCGCGCAGCAGGTTCTCGATCGTGGCCGCTTCCGCGGCCGGCTCGATGTGCTCGTGCCCGATGTGCTCGTGCCCGATGTGCTCGTGCCCGGTGTGGTCGTGCCCGATGTGCTCGTGCCCGATGTGGTCGTGCCCGGTGTGGTCGTGCCCGGTGTGCTCGTGCCCGGTGTGGTCGTGCCCGGTGTGGTCGGTGTGCTCGCCTGGCTTCGTGTGCTCGCCTGGCTTGGTGTGCTCGTCGGCCATGGCGGGGATTCTAGCCTCGCGTGGGTGCTCGGACGAAGAGGATGCCGTCACCGGCGGGCACCGTTCCCGCGCGAAGGTCGCGCCACACCTGGCGCGAAGGGACCGGCAGGGTGCTTGCGATCAGCGCCGCGACTGGGACCAGCCGTCTCCGCGCGGAAGCTGTATCGGGGACCGCGATGACCAACCTGACGGGACGCTCATCCCTGTCTGCCAGCGCCTGTCGCTTCAGCTGTGCCGAGCGGAGTTGCGCCTGCAGGTCGACCAGTGAGCGCTCGATTTCGATGTGGACCACGCCCACGTCGCTGCTCAGAACGAGGTCCGCCGCGCGGCGGTCAACGGCACTCACCGGGACCTCGAGCTGTGCGCGCCACCCGGGATACGCTCCCTGGACAATGGCCTGCGCGATCTGAAGCTGTCCGGAGTCGCGCAGCGAGACCGTCGCGGTCGGATAGAGCCGCCAGCCCAACTCGTGGCCCGCAGCTGCGGCGAGCCGGCATCGCGCGTCCAGCGAGATGTCGCGCGAGCCTCGCTCGGCCTTGCTGACCTCCGGCTGGCTGACCCGGGCAAGGCGAGCGAGCTGCACCTGGGTGAGTCCGGCGGTCGTCCGCGCGATCCTCAGCTCCTGGCCGTAGCGCGTGGCCAGATGGCCGCTTCGCGCCCGGCCGGTGTCAGCAGGCCTTGATCTGAACGGTCGCATGGGAAGAGCCTGCGCCCGCTCGGTTACGACTCGGGTACCGGCCGCTTATTACGGGAGATGCTATGTGGGCAGCTTCTGGTGCCTGACACCTCGCAACCTGACCCAGAACGTTCTGAATATCACGATGAGTGATGAGGCGATGCGCGGAACGACCCGCGCGGGGCCGGTAGGCGCGCACATAGCACCGGAAGTAATACCGGGGCTTGCCGGGGCTTGCCGGGGCTTGCCGGGGCTTGACGCTTCCTACGCGGTATCGGCTCCCGCCAGGCGACTCTCCCGGACCAGACTCACCAACAAGGCGGCGCCGATGTAGCTCGCGGCCATCACCACGAACGCGGCCGGGTAGCCCCAGGTCGCCGCCACGTTCCCGATGACGAACGCCCAGAAGGCGCCGATCCCGAAGGCGAAGGTGAAATACACGCTGAAGGCGACGTCGCGCGTCGGGCCTGTGGCGCGATCCGCGAGGAACGCCTGCAGCACCGGCGACTCGGAGAAGACGGCCGTGCCGAAGGGGAGCAGCAGCGGCACCAACAGGACCAGGTTCGAGCCAGCCCCCAGGAAGGCCAGGATCCCAATGGCCGACAGCAGGTAGTAGATGACCAGGGTGCGGCGGCGGCCGAATCGGTCAGAGAGCCAGCCCGCCAGGATCGGGCCAACGACAGCACCGATCAGCAGCAGCGCGTACAGGATCGAGGTCGTCCCCTCCCCGATCCCGAGCGGACCGCGCAGGTAGAGGATCATGAACGGCGCCACGATGTCGAGACCGCGCCCACCGGCGGCCACCAGCGACGCACCCAGGATCAGCCGCAGATCCCGGCGCCGCAGCACGTCGCCGAACTGCCCACGGACCGAACCCGCGCCGCGGGCCGCGGTACGGTAGGCGCGCCCATCCTCGCGCACCCGCAGCGCAATGAGCGTCCCCATCACCAGCGCCGGGAGACCGAAGAGCGCCAAGGTGGCCTGCCAGCCGACCGCCGAGATCAGCGCCAGCCCCACGAACGGGACCAGCACCGTGCCGACATTCCCGCCGCTGATGTGCGCACTGATGGCGAAGCCGCGGCGCTCCTTCGGATAGAGGTCTGACAACAGTGCGTTGCCGACGACGTGTTGCGGGCTCGCCCCGATCCGCGATAGCGAGACCGCCGCCAACAACTGACCGATGGAGGTGGCCAGGCCGCCGAGCATCAGTCCGGTCCCGAAGATCAGCTGTCCGCCGGCCAGCAAGGCGGGGCGGGCGACGACCCGGGTTATGAAGCCGTAGAGCAGTTGCATAGAGCCACCGACGGCGGTGGTCACCGCGATGAAAAGGCCGATGTCACGCGCGTCGAGCGCGAATTGCACGATCACGATCGGGTAGATCAGCGGCATCAGCGCCGACTGGGCGTGAATGACGGCATGGGACATCGAGAGGAGCGCGAGCGTGAGGCCGGGACGGGCCGCCGGCGCTGCCGCAGGCGCGGAGGCAGGCGCTGCCGCAGGCGGCGTGGCCGGCGGCGCGGACGGCGTGGTGGGCGTCACGCGGTGGCGGGAGTGGCCGGCGCGGCCGATTCATCGGTCCGGCCCTTGCCCAGGAAGAGCAACTGCCAGGCGATCAGTGCCAGGAAGATCGTGGACAGCCCGGCGCCCAGCAGGAAGCCGGCTGGAGCGCCCCACAACTCTGCCACCACACCGACAAACAGGCCGCCGATCGGAGAAGCGCCGGCGAAGACCGTCACGTACAGGGCCATCACCCGGCCGCGAAGCTCATTCGGCACGTTCTGCTGGACCATCACGTTGATGCTGTTGATCATCAGCATCGAGGACAGCCCGACGAGCATGATCAGCGGGTAGACGAGGAACGGGCTCCGCGCCAGTCCGAGCAGAGCTTCGAAGACGACGAAGCCCAGGCCCCCGCCCAGGATGAAGCCCAGGAGCGGGCGCCGGGTACCGATGAAGGCGAGCGAGAGCGAGCCGATGAGCGACCCGAGCCCCATCGCCGCGAAGAGGGCGCCATATCCGTCGGCCTGCATCTCGAGCGTCAGGCGCGCAAAGAGCGGCAGCAGGATCTGGAAGTTGAAGCCGAAGAGGCTGACCCCGCCCAGCAGGACGAGCGGCCACAGGACGGTCGGCGTTCGGACGGCGTAGCGGATCCCCTCGGCCAGGCTCGATCTGACCGATGGCTGCTGCTCTGGTCGCTCCGCCCGCCGGATCTCGCGCGGATCCATGCGCCACAGCGCGGTCAGCACGCCGCCGTAACTGGCCGCGTTGATCGCGAAATTGAATGCCGGCCCGAAAACCGCGAGGGTCACGCCGGCCACGGCCGGCCCGAGCACGCGCGCGAGGTTGAAGCTCGCCGAGTTGAGGGTGATCGCGCCCATCAGCTGGTCCCGCGACACGAGGTCGGCGGCGAACGACTGCCGAACCGGCATGTCCACCGCGTTCACGAATCCGAGCGCCAGCGCGAGCAGCATGACGTGCCAGATCTGGACGACATCGGTCACCGTCAGTGCAAAGAGGGCCACCGCCTGGAGCATGGCGACCGACTGGGTAGCCATCAGCAGGCGCCGCTTGTCGACCCGGTCGGCGATGACCCCACCCAGCGGGGCGAGCACCATCGAGGGGGCGAACTGCAGGGCCAACACGATGCCCAGCTGGATCGGGCTGCCCCCCAGCAGCAGCACCAGCCAGGGCTGGCTGACCGACTGCATCCAGGTGCCGACCAGGCTGACGATCTGGCCGCTCCAGTAGAGCCGGTAGTTCCGGACAGACAGCGCGATGAAGCCGCCGCGTGGTTGTGGCATCGGTTCGCAATGCTACAGACCGATATGCTTGGCCGATGCGACGACCGATGCGCCGCGTGACCGGTGCCGCCGCCGCCTTCGTGGTGGTGGTGGCTGCCAGCCTGGCGCTCGCCCCGGGGACGATCGCGCCGGCCGGAGCGGTCGGTTCACCGGCCGCGGGGCGATCGGTGAACCCCGAACCCTCGGACCCTCCATATGCCGAATGGCCGGTCTCGCACTCCGAAGGGGTGGTCGCCGGTGGCACGACCCGTCCGCCGGCGCTTGCGGAGGTGTCGGAGGAGGATGCGGCCGCCCTTCAGGCAGCGATCGACCGCGCCAAGGTGGCCAATGGCCTCGCCACGCTGACCGTGGGGCTGTCGGTCGACGGGGAGCTGGGTTGGAGCGGTGTCGCAGGCACGACCGGTGCCCCAGGCACGACCGGTGCCGCGGGTGGGCCGCTCAAGGGGATCTACCCGTTCGCCGTGGCGAGTGTCACCAAGACGTTCACCGCCGCGATCATCCTCCAGCTCGTCCAGGAGGGCCGCATCCTCCTCGGGTCGCCGGTGACCGACTACCTGCCAGAGGTGGCGGTTGCCGACGGTGCAACGGTGACCCAGCTGATGCAGCACGTGAGCGGCGTGCCGGACATGCTCGCTCCGCTGCGGACGGCACTGAACGCGAATCCCGACCGCATCTGGTTGCCTTCCGACGTGCTCGCTGCGGTTGGACCGTCGCACTTTGTGCCGGGGACCGGGTTCGAGTACTCGAACACCAACTACGTGATCCTCGGGATGCTGATCGAGCGGGTCACCGGGCACCGATACGTGGACGAGTTGCGCGATCGGATCATCGAGCCGCTCGGCCTGGCCAACACGAGCTTTGCGCTCGAGCCGGGGTCGCCGTTCCTGTTCAACACGTCCTGGGCGAGCGCCTTCTGGACAGCGGCATCGGTCTATGCGTCCGCGGAGGACGTGGTCCGCTGGGCCGATGCGCTGTACGGCGGCTTCGTGCTGCGCCCCCAGATCCTCGACCGGATGCTCGACTTCACCCCCGATGGATGGGGCCTGGGTGCCGAGCGGCTGAACGTTGGGGGGTTGGCCGGATACGGTCATTCGGGCCTGTTGCGCGGCTACAGCACCCTCATGCTCCGGCTTCCCGAGCAGCGGGTGACACTGGTGGTGATGGGCACCACCCGCCAATTCGACGTTCCGGAGCTGCTTGCCCGTTCCGCGGGCGGTCCCTCGATCCTGGAACTTGCCCTGGAGATTGCTGCGCGCTAGATCGGACGGCCCCGGTTGCGGTTACCGGACGCGTGTTCCGCTGGGTGGATCCAACGAACAACCTTGGGCCCAAATCGGTCGATTCGGTGCATGGAATTGCGCCCCACGGGAATCCAGGCACGTAAGTCGGCGCTCCTTGATCGTTGGATCCGCCGGGCGGAACAACGAACCGGGGCGGTACGGCGCGGAACGGGCGCTCGGGACGGGCTACTCCCCGAAGAGGATCTCGCGGATCACCGGCAGCGATGGCGTCCCGTGGGCGAGCACCGACTCGAGGAAGGGGCGATACACGAACTCGCCCCCCTCCCCCTCGGCTCGCACCCGCGCCTCGCGTTCGAGGTCGTGCATGCCGACG
>JBDSIN010000154.1:0-3910 GCA_039917955.1 Candidatus Limnocylindria bacterium | reverse complement strand
CGACCGCGGCCAGGGTGTGCAACAGGCCGTCGGCATCACGCGCGCGCCATTCATCGGTCCAGCCGCGGCTCATCACGTGGCGGTAGCGGTCGGATCGGTCGAAGTAGAGGGCCAGGATCGGGCTCAGCTGGGTGCGCGTTGCGCGCAGCAGAGCGAGCCGGTCGGCCTTGGGCCCGGCCAGGGTGTGCTCGTGAGCCCGCACCTCGGCGCCGAACGGCTCCAGCAGGACCCGCGCCAGGATCCCGGTCACGGTCGGCTCATCGGGGTTTGCCGGCTCCGCGTGGGCGTAGTAGTAGACCGATGCCTCCGCGCGACGCTCCAGCGTCCCGTCGCCCTGCCAGGCGGCGAGCGTCGTCGCGGCAGCGGCGTGCGGATCCGCCTCGGCAGAGAACTCCACCCGTACCGCGTTGTGCGGGTCTCGATCGAGCAGTTCGGCCTGCTGGGCCGGGCCGATGACGTCATACGGGGGGCAGGCCAGGTCCGTGAGGTCCGCCACGCGGCGCCCGTGTCCGGGCTCCGGCTCATCCGGCAGGCGGATGCGCGCGGGCAGCGTGTGCGACGCGAAGCGCTCCAGCGCGTAGCCGAGGCCGCGGAACGGCCGAACGAGGGGCATGGCCCAGAGTGTACCGATGATGGACGGCGAACCGGATCAGCGTTCGTCGAGATCCTCGAGCGTGCCATCGTCGGGGTGCGGCGTCACCGATGGCGGTTTCAGGCGCGGGGCAAGCAGGAAGAGGCCGGCCGCCGCGACCACCGTGAGCACCACGATGATCGGCACCCACGGCAGCTGCCGGTAGTCGAGCAGACCGACGACGGTGAGCGTCGTCGTCGTTCGGTTCCCCACCAGGTCGACCGCCTCGACAACCACGCGGGTAGGCCACGGCGGAGCTGCGACATGGCCCACAAAGTTGCCATCTGCGGCCACCACCACCGGCGCCCGATCGACCAGGACGGTTGCTGTTGGATCGGTCGACCCGCGGAGTGGGACATCAAAGCCGAGCGAGGCCCACTCGGCCTCGACCTGTAGAGGAGGCGGCTCGCGCAAGACCCTTGTGAACCAGGCAACCGTGTACCCGTGTCCGGCCGGCGTCACCACGAAGCCGCGGATGTTGAACGACTTCCGCCCCTCAGGCACAGCCACGTGGAGGACCGCATGACCGTCGTCGGCGCGGCCCTGCCAGGTCGGGTCGACCGGGAAGCCCTGGCCCAGCGGCGCCACGAAGAGGCGGGAACCGGGTGGCACCTCGACCTCTGCCCTGAATCCGGCGCCGCTGGTGAGCAGGTCACCCAGCGCTCGCGATGGGTCGAGCACGGCCCCCACCAGGCGCGGCTGGAACGAGCCGTTCTGGGCTTCTGGACTGAGGACCTGATCCACCGGCGCCACCGAAACGCGTGCGGCGTCACCGACCTGGTAATGATCGAGCCTGAAGCCGCGGTTCTGCATGGCGAAGCGAGGCGCGTGGGCGAGCGCCATCCAGCCACCGTTCGGACCGACGAGCCCGATCGGTACCACCCCGGGCAGAGCGGCCGACGCGTCGACGTGCCCTGTGCCGTCCGCCAGGAGCGTGAGCAGCAAACCGCCCACGATGACGCCAGCACTACTGTTGTACTCGCCGAATCCGGGGATCTCGCCGCGGTACGGCAGAAGGGAGACCGATTCCACCGCGCCGCCCAGGAAATCAGCAGGGAACCTTATCATGCCCCCCCTCGTTTGAAGAGTGGCGATCTCGGCGAAGCACTCGTGGCTGATCGTCGTCTGCGCATTCGCATCGGTTATCGGGCCGTTCATGGAAAGAATCAGCAGGGGGGTCCACGGGCTGCCGCCCAAGGCGGTCGCCAGCGCGTTCGCCTCCAGCGGCGGGATCGGCTCGTCGGGCGTCCTCGGCCAGCCCCACCCAAACCACGGCCGCCCGTCGATCGTGGACATCAGGATCGAATCTGCTCGAACGGCGTCTGGCGACAGAGAGCCCGAGGTGCCTATCCGCCTGGTCTCTTCGGTCAACTGCCCGCTGGTCTGCCGCAGGGCGGTCAGGTCCGTGGGGATTTGGGAGCCGTCGTCCGTCGGAAACAGCGGTCCGAGCACCGCGACCTCGGGTGGGCGGGGAGCGCATCGCTCGAACCCCGGCGAGAGGGGCGACCTGCTCTCCCAGGTGAGCAGCGTGCTTCCGAGAGGGTATGTGCGACGAGCAATCTCACGATATCTGGTGCCCGACCAGCCGAGCACCGTAAGTCTCGGCGCCCCCGTGCCGTCGGTGTCGCCGACCAGGATCTCGTCGTAGTCGCCTTCGCCGTCGGGGTCCAGCCTCGCGGCGACGACCCAAGCTGCGCCCCGGCCAGACGCGAGCGCGAGATCAAGCGTGGCCGATGACGCGGGAGCGCTCGTCCAGGTCCCAACTTCCCACACGGTCAGGCAACAGGCTGGATCTTCGTCGGCAGTACCGATGGCTGCCACCATGACGTGCGAACCCCCCGGCGTCGACGAGGCAGACCCGACGACCAGGAACCCGACCGGATCTCCAAAGCGGACCGGCAGCATGCCATCGGCGTCGGGACGCGGCAGCCCGCTCAGTTGACGATCCACGCTCGCCTCGCGGCGCAGCGGCACCTGTTCGTGGTGTGTCCACGATCCCGCCTCGTCCACGCTCCAGGCGTCCACCGCCAGCAGCGTGAGATTGCTGTTGCTGCGAACCACGCGTACGAGGTCCGCCACGCCGTCGCCGTCGATATCGCCGGTCGTGGCGGTGACCACCTCGCCGTCGAGCACCCGCGCCCCCGGCTCCGCGGGGAGCGGCACAGGCTCCGCGGCGCGGACGGGCGCCGCGAACATGGGGAGCAAGATCAGCGCCAGAGCAGCCGCGACCCGGCGCGCGGGCATCGGTCGCTCAGGTTCTCAGGCTGCGGATCGGGTCGAGAGCGGCGGGATCCTCAAGCGAGCTCGTATCGCCGGGGTCGAGACCCAGGTACGCCGATCGCGCCAGGCGCCGCAGGATCTTTCCGTTGCGGGTCTTGGGGAGGGCCGGCACGACGTGCACGGCAGACGGCCGGAACGACTTGCCGAGCTGCTCGGTGACGGTCGCGGCGACCGCGGCCGCCAGGTCCGGCACCGTCCCACCCGGGGCGGGTCGCAGCACGACGAAGACGACAAGCGCCTCCCCCTTCACCTCGTCGGGCACGCCCACGGCCAGCGCCTCGGCGACGTCCGGGTTCGCCACCGCCGCCGACTCCACCTCGGCAGGGCCGATCCGTTTCCCGGCAACCTTGATCGTGTCGTCGGATCGCCCCGAGATGTACCAGAACCCGTCGGGCTCGATCCGCGCCCAGTCACCGTGCACCCAGGTCTCGGGCAAACGCCGCCAGTACGCGTCGAGGTAGCGGTCGTCGTCGCCCCAGAAGCCCTGCGTCATCCCCGGCCACGGTTGTCGGATGACCAGCTCGCCCACCTCCCCGCGGAGCGGCTGCCCGTCGGCATCCACCACGTCGGCAGCCATGCCGGGGCACGGGCCTGCAAACGAGCAGGGGGCGATCGGAGTGAGGGTGGTACAGCCCAGGATGCCGCCGGAGATCTCGGTTCCACCGGAGTAGTTGATGATCGGCAACCGCTCGCCGCCCACCTCGCGAAAGAGCCACCACCACGGGTCGGGATTCCACGGCTCGCCGGTCGAACCAAGCACGCGCAGCGACGACAGGTCATGCGTCCGCACCGGATCGATGCCGTGGGCCATCAGTGCGCGAATCGCGGTGGGGCTGATTCCCAGGTGGGTGACGCCATGTCGCTCCACGATCGACCAGAGCCGGTTCGGCCCGGGGAAGTCCGGGGTCCCCTCGTACATCACCAGCGTGGCGCCCAGCATCGGTGCTCCGGCGACCTCCCAGGGACCCATCATCCAGCCCATGTCGGTGAACCAGAAGA
>JBDSIN010000153.1:0-3485 GCA_039917955.1 Candidatus Limnocylindria bacterium | reverse complement strand
GGGGTCGGCGCAGCCTTGACTGCGTTTCGAACCTTCGCCGCCGCACGACGGACCGGGCTCGATCGTCTCGTGCCTCGCTTCTCACCGGGCGCGGCGGTGGCGGCTTCGAGCGTCGGATAGCTGACATCGAGCGGCTGGAAGAGGTCCTTGAACTTCTTGGCCGCCGGGTCGCTGGCCCGCACGCGGGTGACGTTCTTGATATACGACAGGCCCTCGCTGGTGACGAAGGATTCCTTGGCGACCAGCATGTCGTCGTTCTTGGCTGGCATCGGCTTTCTCCCTGGTGCGGTGAGGGGCCGGATTGCTCCGGCCCCTCGGTTGAGCTACGTCGGATCGGTCTACAGGCCGGTCAGCGTAATGAAGCCGGCCGGATCGAACACCCGCGCGGTGTTGCGCCACATGGCGAAGAGGCCACGCTGCCCGGTCGGGAAGCTGGTGGTGGCATCGAACATGTGCGGGATCAGCTCGATGTTGAGCCCGATGCGATCGACCACCACGTAGTAGTTCGGATCGCCCAGCACTGCGAGCTTGGTGGTGGTCGCCAGCGTGGCGGCCATGGCTGACGCCTCATTGGCCGGATAGCCAAGGAGGGTGTAGCCGGTGTTGCCCGTCTCGTTGGCGGCCAGCCCCTGCCGCAGATCCTGCACCCACAGGTTAGCGCCGCCGGCCGTGTCGAGCTGGCGGACCTTGTTGTAGATGAAGCGGTTGGCGAACCACTGCGCGTTAGGACGGAACCGGGGCGGCAGCGCCTCCTCGGTCTTGTAGATGTCGTTGACCGCCAGCACGGTGGTCGTGCCGGTGGTGGCCGCGTTGGTGGCGCCCACCACGATGCCCTGCGGGAAGACGGTAGTACCCACGCCGATGGCGAACTGGGTCGCCTCCAGCAGGTCCTTGCCGTCCTGGATGAGCTTGGCCATCTCCGACTGCAGGCCGCCCCAGTCCTGCCCGATCTCGATCGAGAACGGGATGAACGCATCGGCGCGCTTGGGCAGGAAGGCCGGCTGCGCCAGCGTCGGCGCGTTGTCGGTGGTGGCCGCGACTTCTGCGCGGTACTGCGCTACCACCGCGCCGGAGCTCACGCCGCGCCACTCATTGGTGCTGGTGGACACCACGCGGCACACACGCCGGAAGGGGTTCACCGCGCCGTTGGAAGTGGGCACGATGGTGGGGTCGAGATCGAAGGTGACCGCGAAGCCACCGGAGGCGCCGGTCTGCGAAAGAGCACGCTGCTCCTCCGGAGACACCGGCACGCCGGCCAGCGTCTTGCCGAAGGCGCGGCGGTAGGTCGGTGAGCCGGTGTGCAGGATGCGCCGGGCGAGGTACTTGTCCTCGCTGTCGGCCGTGTCGAGCAGGTGGGCAATGTGCGATCGCACGTTGTCCTGCTCGGCCCGCGGATGCGGGAAGGTGGTGATCTCCACGGCCCGCATGGCGCGGTCGCGGTATTCCTGGCCCATCCGCTCCGGACTGTCGGGTCGGATGGAGCCAGTGTCGAAGATGTCCACCTCGCGGCTCGACGGCTTCCGTGCGAAGAAGTCGTCGCCGACGCGCTCGACCTTGCGCTCGTCGCCAGCCATGCGCTCCAGCATGGTCTTGCGCGCGTTGAGCTCGGTGACACGCCGCTCGATCTCGCCATCAGTGTCCTTGAGGCCCGCGAACTTCTCGCGCGCGTCGTCGGGGAACGGCAAACCGGCGTACTCGGTGTTGAGGTCGCTGAGCTCGTGGCGCACCGTAGTCTGGTGGCTCGTCAGCTCCTCGATGGAACGGAGCTTGTCTAGTTCGCTGAAGTCTGGCTTATCAGCCATTGCAGGTAATCCTCTCTGGACTTGAAGCGGTTGGGCCGCGGTGGCAGAACAACGCGGCTCCCCGCATCGGAGTGAGGCGCGGCCTCGACTGCGATGTCCGGGAGTGCTGGGTCTTCATCGCGCATTGACTCGATGAGCGCGCGCAGCCGCTCTGGCTCGCGCAGGAAGGTGGACAGGATGTAATCGTCGGTCATGGACCGCACGCCGGCGGTAGCGCCGGCATAGGCCGGATAAGTGACCGGCCCGAACTCGGAGACCTGCACTTCACGCACGGTCCGCTCGGGCAGGGCATCCGGGTTGTAGGGGCCGGGCTTCGGCTTCTGGACCAGGTCCTCTTTCATAACCCGGAATCGGAACGACGCGCCGTACAGCCCGAGCTTGAGGGCCGGCAGCAGGTCGCGGTTATAGGACGTGTCGAGCAGGGGCACGTTATAGGCTGCGCCGGTGTCGTCCTCTTCAAGAGACTCGATCGGGCCGAGCACCTTGTCACCCAACTGCGGGTCACGCCCATGGTTGAAGGTGACCTGCATCTGGGCGCGATTCTCGGCGAATGTCTTACGGAACGCGCCGGGCGCGATCTGCTCCATGAAGTTGCCTTCCCAAGCGCTGTCGATCGGGGTCCACTGATTGAACACCGCGAAGTGCCCGGTCAGCGTGCCAAGGCGGCCATCGACCGGAATCTCATCGGAACGGAACTCGACGCCGGGGAAGATGGCCCGCACCAGGTTGTCGCGCGGCGGACGCTGCACAACACCCTCGGGCTCCTGCTTATCGGTCATGTCTTACGCCTCCGCTGGTATTGCCGGCTTGGCCGGCGCGTCGGGAGTGGTGGTGCCGGGTGGCAGAAGTTGAACGCTCGTCAGGCCGGTGTGCTCCAGGCGCGTCAGGTCGCCGGAGGTGACCGACTCGACCACCGTGTCGGGGATGAAGCCGCTGCGGATGCCAGCCTCGATGGCCAGCATGTTCTCCTTGAGGACGGCCGCCGCGTCCTTCACGTCCTCGGCCAGGAACGGGATGTGGCGGTCGTCGTACCAGAGCCGTGATCCGCCCGGTGGCGAGATCAGGACTTCCATCGAGCTGGCGAAGTTGCCCCACCACGGCCGCAGCGTCATATCCGCCACCAGCCGCCGGGCAGCCATGAAGTTGCCCTGATTCAGCGATGAGCCCTGCAAACCCTCAGACAGACCGAGGATGACCGGGTGCATGCCCGATGCGGCGGCGATCCGGGTTTCGCCGGCACCCTGCGTGACCTTGAAGTCGATCTGCTGCATGTTGGCGCCGACTACCTCGGCAGTGGATCCGGCGCCCAGATATAGAGTGCGGTAGGCGTTGGCCAGGCCGGTGTGGTTCTCCTCGAACTTCTCGACCCATTCGGTGAACTTGGCGGGGTCGGAGATACCGAGGCTGACCACCATGTTCGGAGTGGCGCCGTTGGTAAAGAAGAGTTCCTTGTGGGCCGTAGCGGCCGAATCACCCTGAATCTCACGGATGATCGGGGTCAGCCAGCTCATGCCGCGATAGTTGGCGATGGGATCCGGCCGCAGTGCGAAGTGGGCCACCGATTCGCGCAACAGCAACTCAGGTTCGATATTCGAGTTGCGCCCGCCGGGATGGTAGATGTAGCCGACCACCTCGGCGTCGATGTCGCGGCTGTCGATCTGCGGCTCGGATTCGCTGCCCAGC
>JBDSIN010000152.1:0-17517 GCA_039917955.1 Candidatus Limnocylindria bacterium | reverse complement strand
TGGGGCGCCACCGTCGTCAACCCGCGGCCGTACGCGGTCGGCTCCATCGCCGATGTGCTCGCCCGCTGGCCGCACCTCGACCCGCTCCTGCCGGCGATGGGCTATGGCGACGCGCAGGTGCGCGAGCTTGAGGCGACCCTCAACGCCGTGCCTGCCGACCTGGTACTGGCGGCCACACCGATCGACCTCACTCGCCTGATGACCCTCAACAAGCCGGTCGTCCGCGTCCGCTACGACCTGGTGGAGACCGATCCGCCCGGCCTGCGGCGCAAGATCGAGCTGGCACTGGAGCACCACGGCCAGCGCAGCGACGGGCCCATCCTGGCGGAGGCGCCATCGGCCTGAGCCCGCTCGTGCCAAACGGCACGTCGCTGCGCGGCCAATGGCACTCTCGCGCATCGCTGGCCGCCGGCATGGTTGCGTTATGACCGCTTCAGGGTCTCTCGCGACGCGCCTCGGATCGACCTGGTTTGGCGGCGGCCTCTCGAGCCACGCTCGGGAGCGGCTGGCCGCCCTGGCCGAGTTGCGCGAAGTGGATCCGGGTGCGGTCCTGCTGCGCGAGGGTGCCGATACGGAGCGATTCGGCGTTCTGCTGGGTGGGCTGCTCGCCCTCCGCGTCGCGGTCGCCGGCCGCGGCACCGCTACGCTGATGACCGTCGAGCCGGGCGACATCTTCGGCTGGTCGGCCGCCGTTCCGCCGTATCGCGCGACGTCGACGGTGGTGGCGCTCGTGGCCAGCGAGGTGCTGCTCTTCGAGGCAGGCGCCCTCCGCGACCTGCTCCGCGAAGACGAAGCGCTGGTGCTGACCCTCTACCCACGCCTGCTGGAGAGCGTCAGCCGTCGCCTCACGGCCACCCGCACGCAGCTGCTCGACCTCTACGCACGGGACCGCGAATACGAGCCATGGTGACGGCGGCCGGACCCGCCTTCCTGCCGCGCAAGCGGCTCGACGCGCTGTTGGATCTGCTGCGGGAGGGGGGACGTACCGTCATCGGCCCGACCATCCGTGACGGGATGTCGGTACTGGACGAGATCGCGACGGTTGCGGACCTGCCGGCAGGCTGGCGGGACGAGCAGTCACCCGGTCGGTATCGACTCAGCAACGGTCACGGCGACCGCGTCTTCGACATCGTCAACGGACAGATGAGCTGGAAGCAGTTCACCTTCCCGCCGCGCCAGAAAGTGGGCGAAGTGAACCGATCGGCCTCGTCCGGCGGCGTCTCCTTCCTGCCCAGCCCACCCGACCCCGACCGCCTTGCCTTCCTCGGCGTGCGGGCCTGCGAGTTGGCCGCACTGGGGATCCATGACCGCGTGCTGGCCGGCGGGACGTTCGTGGACGAGGACTTCCGCGCGCGCCGCGACGCCGCGCTGGTGGTCGCCGTGCAATGCACGCGCTCGGCGAGCGGTTGCTTCTGCACCTCGATGGGGACAGGGCCCGAAGTCCGGACCGGACACGACCTGGTGCTCACCGAGTTGGACGACGGATTCGTGGTGGATGCCGGTTCACCAGCCGGTGAGCGTCTGCTGGCGCGCCTCCCTGGACGCCTGGCGACACCCGGGGAAGAGGCCGCCGCCTCGGCCGCGGTGGCGGCCACACGAGCCGCGATCGGCGATCCGGTGGCGACCGATGGCCTGCGCGACCGGCTGATGGATCAGCTCGACAGCCCGCGCTGGGCGCAGGTGGCAGATCGCTGCCTGGCCTGTACCAACTGCACCATGGTCTGCCCGACCTGCTTCTGCACCTCGACGAGCATCAGTTCCGACCTGGACGGAACCGTCAACGTGACCGAGCGGGTGTGGGACTCCTGCTTCAACCCCGGCTTTGCCAAGGTCGCCGGCGGCAACTTCCGCCCGAAGCGCGAGGACCGATACCGCCAGTGGCTGACCCACAAGTTCGCCACCTGGATCGACCAGTTCGGCACGTCCGGCTGTGTCGGCTGCGGCCGGTGCGTGACGTGGTGTCCGGTCGGAATCGATGTCCGCGAGGAGCTGGCCGCCATCGCTCCACCCGCGCTCCCGGTTGAGCGCGCCTTCATCCGTCCGGCCGCGGCGACGCCCGGGCGCTTCGAGATCACGACACTGCGCGCGAGCCATCCCGAGACCGCTGATACGGCCACGCTGACCCTGGTGCCGACCGAGCCGGTGCTCCTCGCCGGTCTGCCAGGCCAGTTTGTGATGGTTGACATGCCCGGTTTCCCGGCCTTCCCGATCTCCGTCTCTCGGTACGGGATCGATCACCTGTTGCTCACCGTTCGGGGGGCCGGACCTGCCACGGCGGCCCTGCTCGATACGCCGGTCGGCGGCGAGGTCGGCCTCCGTGGGCCGCTTGGCCAGGGGTGGCCGGTCGACCGCGCCCTCGGACGCGACGTGGTGATCGTGGCCGGTGGGATTGGCCTCGCGCCGCTCCGGCCTCTGATCGATGTGCTGCTCGCCGAGCGTGCCCGGTTCGGCAAGATCCTGCTCGCGTACGGCGCGCGTACGCCCGCCGACCGCCTCTTCATCAGCGAGTTGACCACGTGGGCCGACCGCGGCATTGAGGTGCTGCAGATCGTCGACCGTTCCGGCCCTGGGTGGGCGGGACACGTCGGCGTGGTCACCAACCTCCTCGACCAACGCGACTTCGCCTCGCGGCCGACCGTGGCCTTCGTCTGCGGTCCCGAGCGGATGATGCAGGCGACGACCTCGGTGCTCCGCGACCGCGGTATCTCGCCGGAACGCCTCTTCGTCTCGCTCGAGCGTCACATGCAGTGCGGCATCGGGCTGTGCGGCCACTGCCAGATGGGCCCCTTCTTCGTCTGTCGAAACGGACCTGTCTTCACGCTCACCGAACTCGGTGACCTCTTCACCCGGGACGGCGTCTGATGGCCACTGCGCGGTTGCCACGGGTCGGCGTCGTGAAGCTCGCATCCTGCGACGGCTGCCAGTTGACTCTCCTCGATCTCGAGGACGAATTGGTCGCGATCGGGCAACGCTTCGACCTGGTCGAGTTCCCCGAGGCCACATCGCGGCGATCGATGGGCCCCTTTGACGTGCTGCTGGTGGAGGGCTCGGTGAGCACACCGGAGCAGGCCGAGCAGATTGTTGATCTGCGGGCACAGACCAAGCTGCTGGTGACCATCGGTGCCTGTGCCACCGCTGGCGGGATCCAGGCCCTGCGCAACTGGTCGAATGAGCCGGAGTGGCGCGCTTCCGTCTACCCACGCCCCGAGGAGATCGAGTCGCTGGCAACCTCCACCCCGGTCGCCGAGCACGTCACGGTGGATGCCGAGCTGCGGGGCTGCCCCATCGATCCGCACCAGCTGCTCGAGCTGCTGACCGCCCTGCGGGTCGGTCGCCGGCCCCAACTGCCCGACGAGGCAGTCTGCGCCGAGTGCAAGCGACTCGGGCGGATCTGCGTCCTGGTCGCCAGTGGGACCGCCTGCCTCGGTCCCGTGACCCAGGTCGGTTGCGGAGCGCTGTGCCCGGCCTACCTGCGGGGCTGCTACGCGTGCTTCGGTCCACGCGACGCTGCCAACACGACCAGCCTGGCGACATGGCTCGGCGGCGAGCGGAGCGGTGTCGAGGTGGATCGGCTGTTTGCCGGCTTCACCGGCTACGCGCCGGCCTTCCGCGAGGCGAGCCGGCGGGCGGTCGAGGTGATGCAGCCGGCGGCGCGACGCCGACGGACCAAGAGCAAGGCGACCTGATGCACAGCGGTGAGCCGCAGGACGGCGATCTGCACTTCGAGGTCGGCCAGCTGACCCGCGTCGAGGGCGAGGGATCGCTCGATCTGCGAGTGGCCGCCGACGGGACGGTGGCGGCGCAGTTGCGGATCTTCGAGGCGCCGCGCTACTTCGAGCGGCTGGTGGTGGGCCGCACGCCGGATGAGGTGATCGACATCGTGGCCCGCATCTGCGGGATCTGCCCGGTCGCCTACCAGATGTCGGCGGTGCATGCCTTCGAGCACCTCTTCGAGGTCGAAATCGACCCCGCAGTCCGGTTGCTGCGGCGGCTCCTGTACTGCGGCGAATGGATCGAGAGCCATGCACTGCACATCTTCCTGCTGCACGCGCCCGACTTCCTCGGATACCCGAGCGCCCTGGAGATGGCGCATGACCACCTGGAGTTAGTGAGCCGCGGGCTCAGCATGAAGAAGCTCGGCAATCGGATCGTGGCCATCGTCGGCGCCCGGGCCATCCACCCGCTCAGCGTCCGCGTCGGCGGATTCTCCCGTGCGCCGCGAGCACAGGAGCTCGACGAGCTGCGCTCGCCGCTGGAGACCGCGATCATCGACGCCGAGGCGACCGTGAAGTGGGCGGCCTCGCTTGACACGCCGCCATCGGATCGCGAACCGAGGCTCGTTTCGCTGCGGCACCCACGTGAGTACCCGATGAACGACGGCCGGATCGTCTCGAGCGACGGGATCGACCTATCGCCCGACGATTGGGGGAGCGCATTCCACGAGGTGCAGGTGCCGTGGTCGCACGCCCTGCAGGCGAGCGCCGCGGACGGCGTGCCCTACCTGCTCGGGCCGACCGCTCGGGTCGCGTTGGCCGCCGACCAGCTGCATCCGCGAGCGGCAGCTGCGCTGAAGGCGACCCGCATCTCGCCCGAGGCGCTGCGGCGAAACGTCTTCCACTCCATCGTGACGCGCGCCGTTGAGCTGCTGCATGCCCTCGCCGAGGCGGCCGACATCGTTGCGACCTACGCGCCGCCGGCCCGGCCGGCCGCCGCGTGGAAGCCGAAGGCCGGCGTTGCGGCGTGGGCCACCGAGGCGCCGCGCGGGCTCCTCTTCCATCGGTACACGCTCGACGCGAAAGGGATCGTCCGGGGAGCGCAGATCGTGCCGCCCACGAGCCAGAACCAGGCGGCCATCGAGCACGACCTGGCGCTCTTCGCGCCAGCGGTGCTGCATCTGCCGCACGACGAGGCGACGCGGCGCATGGAGCAACTGATCCGCAGTTACGACCCCTGCATCTCGTGCGCTACCCACTTCCTGCAGCTGAAGATCGAGCACGACCGATGAGCGCATCGAGGCCACCCTCCGTGCGTGTGCTCGCCTGTGGCGCCGTCGACCGCGGCGATGACGGAGCTGCGCTGCGTGCCCTGCTGCTGGTTCCGGCTGTGACGCGCCGGCGATGGCGCGTCGAGGAGGTCGGGCAGCTCTCGGCCGAGCAGCTGATGGGGGACCCGCCCGAGCTTCGGCGCGTGGTGATCGACTGCGTGGCCGGGCTGACGCCGGGCGAAATCACCGAGCTGCCCCTGGCGGAACTCCCGGAGCTCGAGGCAGCTGCGGAGGCCACCTCCAGCCATGCGCTCGGCCCCGGCCGGGCAGTGGCGCTGGCCGCGGCGCTCGGCGCGGTCCGGCAACACGACCGCTTCATCGGGATCGGCGGGAGCTCGTTCGCTGCGGGCCGCGACCTGTCGCCCGCGGTGGAAGGTGCGCTCGACCAATTCGCGCGGCGACTCGTGGCCATCGCGCAGGAGAACGAGCCATGTGCCTGACAGCTCCAGCGCGCGTGCTCGCAGTGAGCGGCGGCGATGCCACGGTGCTGATCGGAGGTCGCGAACGTCGCGCCTCGACCCTCGTCGTGCCGGAGGTGGAGGCAGGCGACTGGGTCATCGTGGCGGCCGGGACGATCGTCCAACGGCTCGATGTCGATGAGGCGCGGCAGCTCGCCGTCGCTGTCGGCGAGGCATACGGAAAGGAGAGATGAGCATGCGCGCGCCACGCATCGGTACTTCGGTGGCGACCGGGATCGGTTTGGCGGCCGGTACGGCCCTGATCAGTGGAGTCGCGGTCTTCGTCAACGGGCACGCAGTTCGCCAGTTCGGCGACCCTGCGACCTTCACAACGCTGAAGAACGCGGTCGCCGCGGTCGTGCTGGTGACCATGGCGTTGGCCGTTGGTGGCGTGCCGCGGTCGCTCGATGGGCGACGCTGGGTTGGCGTGGCCGTGCTGGGTCTGGTTGGCGGCAGCGTCCCGTTCCTGCTCTTCTTCACTGGGCTCGCCGAGGCGAGCGCCCCGGCCGCGGCAGTGATTCACAAGACGCTCTTCATCTGGGTCGCCCTGCTGGCCGTCGTGCTCCTGCGCGAGCGCCCCAGCGCGTGGTTGCTCGGCGCCCTGGTCGTCCTGCTCATGGCCCAGTTGCTGGTCCAGCCTCCGACGGGCGTGGCATGGGGTGGTGGCGAGACCCTGATCGCCCTCGCGACCGGCCTGTGGGCGGTCGAGACGATCCTGGCCAAGCGGCTGCTCGGATCGGTGTCGCCGCTCGTCGCCGGTGCGGGACGGATGGGATTCGGCCTGATCGTGCTGGTCGGCTTCTTGATCGTCACAGGACGGGCGGGTGCAGTGGCGCAGCTCGGCCTGGAGCAATGGGCGTGGGTGTTGGGCACGGGAGTGCTGCTGGCCGGATACGTGGCCACCTGGTATGGCGCACTGCGGCGAGCGCCGGCGACGATGGTGGCCGCCGTGCTGACCATCGGCGCACCGATCACGGCAACGCTCCAGTTGCTGAGCTCCGGCGCGCTGCCTGCAGCCGGGCCGCTGGCTGGCAATGCGTTGATCCTGCTCGCCGCAGGCGGCGTGGCCGTGGTCGCGCTGCGCTCTCGGCCTGTGCCGGCGGTCGCCGGGTAGGCATCCCGTGATCGGCACCCCCGTCTCCACGCCGCCCGCACCGGTGATCCCGCCGCGGGTCGCTCCGCCGCCCGGGCCGGTGCTCTTCGGCCGCTACGCCTATGGGCCAAATCGGCTTGGCTACTGCGGACCTGACGAACCGCGCGCCCTGCTCGAGTACGCGGCCGCAGGCGCCGATCACCGCGGCCTGCGCGAGTTGGCCCGGGGCTTCGAGGGGGCCTACCCGTACCTCGAGTTGATCGCGGCCGCGAATGGGATCGCCGATCCCCTGGATCGGTCGGTGGTGGAGGCCTACTGGCTCGGCAACCGTCTGACCGATGCGGTGCGCACCGGTGCGATGCATCGGTCGGTCGAGGATCGCTTCCGCGAACGGCTGGCGCCGCCGTCGTGGCGCTGGCTGGAGGCGGCCGTCGTTGCCGGCGCGCGCCCGGTGCACGCGTTCCACGTGCTCGACGTGCTGCCCCGGGTGGGTCTGCTGCGCGGCGGACCGGTCGACGACGTGCTGCGCACGATCGACTCGTGCCGCATCCGCTGGGGCCAGGTCGAGGCCGTGGTTGGCGACTCGCTACTCGTCTCGGCCGTGCCGCTCGAACTGCGTGACGGCCGGCTGCGGTTGGCCGAACCGCGCGTCGAGACCGTGTCGCGCTGGCTCGACGGTGCCGGCTTCGTGGACGGCGTCGAACTCGGCGAGATGATCGCGATCCATTGGAGCTGGGCCTGCGACCGGCTCAGCGCGCGCCGGCTTCGACAGCTGGTGGCCTGGACTCGCCTCGCGCTGCGGGTCGCGAACCGGGCCGTCTAGCGGTCGCCTGGGTCGCTTCGTCGGCGGCGCGGAGCAGGATCACCGGCGGCCTCGCGGACCCGGGCAATCAACTGCGCCTCGGTGAGCACGTTCGCGGGCCGTGCGGTCACCTCGCGCGAGCGGCCGTGCCGCCCATCCTGCTCCACCACGAGGTCGGCGAGCCGCTCGTGCACCGGGCCGTGGCCGACGATCTCGACGGCGTCGCGCGGGTCGATGCGGGCGGCGACCTGCTGGAGGTACCTTCGCAGGTGCTCCGAGCGATGTCCGTCAGGGTCAGGTGCTCCCATGGTGCGCAGGATCGGATCGTGGGTGACGTGCTCACCGCCGCGGCGACGAGGCGGCACCTCGCTCTCCAGGCGTACGACGTGCGGCGCCCCGTCCCAGCGTACGAGGAGGGCGCGCCTCGAGTCGATCCAGACCACGGTCCGGGACTCGACGGCCTCCGCCGACGTGGCCCAGCTGGTCATGCTTCACCTCCTGATCTGCACCGAGATTGCTCACCCCGATGCTGCGTCAGCGACCGCCCAGCCCGCCAGTGCCCTCGGTCATCAGTCCGAGGGCGAAATGTCCGTTTCGAAGCGCGCTCGCCCGGTCACCCGCAGACGATCACCTGGCCGATGGCGATGGCCGCGCCGTTGAGGGGTGCCGATTCCCGGCTCATCCCCCCGTCTCGTTTATCCCCTCGATGGGCCGAGCCGCTGCGTTGAACGCCTCACCGAGCAGCCGAATGGCGGTATCGACCGCCTCTTCGTCGACGATCAGTGGGGGACACAGGCGAATCGTGGCTTCCCCGCACTCGAGGATCAGCAAGCCAAGCCGGAAGGCCGCCTGCTCGACCGCGTTCGCCGCCTCGTGCGAGGCGAACTCGACGCCGATCATCAGCCCCTCGCCACGCACGTCGCGCACGCCCCCGTGTTCGGCGGCCGCGCGTTCGACGCCCGCCCGCAGGCGAGCGCCCATGCGTGCGGCGTTCTCCATCAGGCCGCCCTCGATCAGCTGCATGGTGACCGCCCCGGCGGCCGCGCAGATCGGGTTGCCGGCGAAGGTGGAGCCATGTGCCCCAACCGGCCAATTCATCACCGATGCGCGGGCCACCAAGGCGCCGATCGGCATGCCCGACGCGATCCCCTTGGCGGTGGTGATGATGTCGGGCTCGACACCGGCGTGCTCGATTGCCCACCAGCGCCCGGTGCGCCCCATCCCCGACTGGATCTCGTCTGCGACCAGCATGATTCCGTGCTCGTCGCAGATCTCCCGCAGCCCGCGCAGGAAGGCGGCAGGGGCGGGGAAGTAGCCACCTTCGCCCTGGATCGGTTCAATGACGATGGCCGCCACGTCGCTCGGCGCGATGAGGCGTCCCAGGATGCTGCGGCGCAGCACCTCCAGCTCCGCGCTGCCGTCACCGCCGCTCCCCTCCCGCCAGGCACGGACACGCGGGAACGGAGCGTGGTAGACCATCGGCAGTAGCGGCCCGAATCCGGCGCGCTGCTTGAGCTTGCTGTTGGTCAGCGACAGAGAACCCATCGTCCGTCCGTGGAACGCCCCCTCGAACGCGATGAGGCCGGGTCGGTGCGTGTGGTAGCGCGCCAGCTTGATGGCCCCCTCGACCGCCTCGGTGCCCGAGTTGGTCAGGAAGACTCGAGCCGGTTCAGCGAACGGCGCGACCCGCGCCAGGTGCTCGGACAGCTCGGTGTAGCGTGGCTCGTAGAAATCGGTGGCGGCAATGTGGATCAGCCGATCGGCCTGCTCCTTGATGGCGGCCACCACTGCGGGGTGGCCGTGGCCGGTGCTGCATACCGCGATGCCCGCAGCGAAGTCGAGGAAGCGGTTGCCGTCCACATCGGTGACGACATAGCCGCTGCCGCTCTCGGCGACGAGAGGGTAGGCCCGCGTGAGGCTGGGACTGACCACGGCGTCATCGCGGGCGATGAGCGCGCGGGCACGCGGCCCGGGCAGTTCGGTGACAAGGTGCGGCGCCGGCTTGCGGGCAGCCGCCGACGAGGTGCTGGTCTCGATGGACATCGGTACCAAGTACTCCAAGCGGAGTGGCGCGTCCTGCCCGCGCCCCTGGCTAGATGGACGCCTATCGTAGCAGCCCGCGTCCCCGGTCAGGAGTGGCGTACGGCCTCGCCGATCAGTCCCGGGCCGCGGTAGACCAGCCCGGTCCACAGTTGGACGAGGTCGGCGCCCGCGTCGCGCAGGGCCTCCACGTCCGCCGCGGTGCCGATGCCGCCGGAGGCCACGATGGCCAGACGGTCGCCGACCATCGCGCGCGTCCGCCTCACCGCGCCGCGGGTTCGGATCAGCAGCGGGGCGCCGGAAAGCCCGCCGGCCTCAGACGACAGGAGCGCCGGTGACGCCAGGCGGTCGCGGACCAGCGTGCTGTTCGACAGGATCACGCCACGTGCGGCGGTATCAAGCACCACTGCCAGCACTGCCTCGAGCTCACCGTGGCCGAGATCGGGCGCCAGCTTGACGAAGATCGGTCGCGTACAGCCCAGCCGCTTGCCCGCCTCGTCGAGTGCGTCGACCAGCTCGCGCAGGCGTTCGGGTGCCTGGAGGAGGCGCAGGTCGGGAGTGTTCGGAGAGCTGACGTTGATGGCCAGGTAGTCGGCCACCGGTCCGACCAGGCGCTGGGCGGCGAGATAGTCGTCCACGCTCCGCCCTTCCGGAGTCTCCCGGTTCCGGCCGATGTTGATGCCCACCACAAATCCCGCCGGCAGGTGGCGGCGTGTCAGCATGACGTTGCGGGCCAGCGCGGCCGCCCCGGCGTTGTTGAACCCGAGCCGGTTGATGAGCGCCTCGTCGGTGGGGAGCCGAAAGAGGCGAGGTCGCGGATTGCCGCTCTGTGGAAGCGGGGTGACCGTGCCGACCTCCGCGAAGCCCAGCCCCATGGCGGCCCAGCCGCGAAGGGCGATCCCGTCCTTGTCGAAGCCCGCGCCCACGCCCACCCGGTTGCGAAACCGCAGGCCGGCAACCTCCACGCCATCGCGCGGCTGATGTGCACCGCCGGCCCAGGCCGCGACACCGCGACCGATGCTGTTCCCTCCGACGATGCGGAGCAACTTGATCGTCAGCCGGTGGATGCGCTCAGGTTCGAAGCGGAAGAGGAGCGGGCGCGCGATGCGGTAGGCGAGGGCTCGCCAGGACATCTGCCGGCGCTCCGACGCGTCAGTCGTCGCGGGCGCGAGGGAACGCCATCTCGATCGGCCGGACGGTGGGCAGCGGCTCGCCACCGGCACCGGTCTCCACGCCGTCCGGGGCCATGAACTCGTGCCACACCTCGGTACCGGCGGCCGGCGGGTCGTCGAGCTCCTTGAGCGCCACGATCCCCTCGAAGCGGATCATGCCGCTCTCGCCGGCATCGGTTTCGAACTCGTCCTCGTACTCCTCGGCGAGCTCGATCGCATTTCCAAGGGCGGTCTCCTCGTCATCACCGTCAACGAGGACGACCCGGTCCTCGACCATGATCGGCGCCTCGCCGACGAGGTAGGCGTAGCGCAGCTGTGCCGAGTACCAGCCGCTCGAATCGACGACCGGGTCGAGCACCAGCTCATCGAGCTCGTCGGAGGGTGCCTCGAGTTTGCCGTTGCCTTTCAAGGCGGTCATGCGGGGGGTGGTTCCTGGCCCATCACGGTCTGTGACTGCTCGCGCAGGAACTGCTGGACGTAGTACGGCCCCAGCCCGCTCTTGCCCGATGAGCCCGAGCCCTTCCAGCCGCCGAACGACTGGATCCCCGGCCAGGCCCCGGTGGTCGCTCCCGAGCGACGATTGACGTAGACCACCCCGGCCTGAATGGTGTCGAGGAAGGTGCGTATCTGTTCGTCGTCATGGCTGAAGATGCCGGCCGTGAGACCGTATGCGGTGTCGTTGGCGAGACGCAGTGCCTCGTCGAGCGAGTCCACCTCGCCGACCACGATGAAGGGCACGAAGAGCTCGTCCCGGAAGAGTCGGTGCGTCACCGGAAGGCCGGCCACGACCGTTGGGGTCGGGAAGAATCCGCGTGCCGTTGCCTCGTCGGCGAGCACCTCGCCGCCAGCCTCGATCGTGCCGCCGTCGCGCTTCGCCTCGGCCACGGCATCGGTGAACTTGGCCAGCGACCGCGCATTGATGACCGGACCCATCCAATTCCGCCGATCCGTCGGATCTCCGACGCGGATCTGCCTCGCCTTCTCGGCGAGCAGGTCGATGAAGGGCCGGGCCACCGAACGCTCGACGTAGACCCGGCTGTTCGCGCTGCACTTCTGCCCGTCATACCCGAACGCGGAGCGCATCACCCCTTCGGCCGCCTCCTCCAGGTTCGCCGATGCCATCACGATCGACGGGTTCTTGCCCCCCATCTCGGTGATGATCGGGCGCGGATACTCCTTGGTGAAGTTGGCATGCAGCCGCATGCCAACTTCGTAGCTGCCGGTGAAGACCAGGCCAGCGATGCCGGGGTTCTCCTCGAGTTCGGCGCCGACGCTCTCGCCCGGCCCGGTGACCAGGTTGCACACCCCGGCCGGCACGCCGGCCTCGCGAAGCACCTGGCAGAAGATGAAACCCATCAGGGGAGCGTCGGACGATGGCTTGATGACCACCGTGTTGCCGGCGATCAGGGCGCCGGCCGCCGGACCCCCGGCGAGCGCCATCGGGAAGTTGAACGGGCTGATCACGCCCCATACGCCATGCGGCTTCAACACGCTGCGGGTGTGCTCGGAGGGTGAGAGCGACCCCATCGGCTTCACGAAGCCGTCCGCCTTCTCCATCTCGTCGCTGTAGTAGCGCAGCAGGTCGGCCGTCTCCTCGACGTCGCCGAGCGCCTCGAGGCGATTCTTGCCCACCTCGAAGGTCATCAGGGCGCCGTAGTCGAACTGGCGTTCGCTGATCAGGTCGGCGGCCCGGCGCATCAGTTCCAGGCGCTTCCGCCAGCCGAGGGCGCGCCAGGCGGGAAACGCCGCGCGGGCCGCGTCGATTGCCTCCTGCACGTCCTGCCGGGTCCCGACCGGGAAGCGCGAGACCACGATGGAGGCATCGATCGGGGAGCGGTCCTCGAACTCGGTCCCGCCGCGGCGCTCCTCGGCGCCGATCAGCATCGGATAAGAGCGGCCCAGTTCGCCGCGGGCACGCTCGACGGCGGCGTCGAATGCGGTCTGGAGCTCTTCGTTGTCGGCCGACAGGGTGGCGTAGGTGATCTTCATGCGGGGAGTGCTGGTGGCCATCGCGTCTCGGGCCTCCGTGTGCGGATCCGCGCTCGCGCGGGCGCGCGGCTGGGTCAATCTCGGTGGGGAATGCCGAGGGTCATTATGGCACCGATCCGGGCCCGGGCACGCCGAGGGTCAGGCTCCGGGGGGAGAGGAGCCTGACCTTCGACGGCGGAATGATACGCCACGTAACCGGTATCGCAAGGCGATTCGCGCGTCAGCGCGCATCTGCCGCCGCGAGGTGGTAGAGGCCGAGTTTGAGCTCCAGCGACGGCGGATGTGGCCCCATCAGGAAGGCGCGCGCTCGGTCTCCGTAGAGGCGCGGCAGGATCTCGAGCGCCACGTCCGGATCGGAGACATCGATCCGGCTGTGGACCACCTTGATCTTGAACCCGTGGCGCAGCCACCACCCGGTGCGCCGCTGGGTTGCCTCCCTGGCGTGGGCCACCACTTCAGGCTCCAGCAGGGCGGACATCGCGTCACGCCCGTAGTAACCGATCACGATCAGGCGTCCGTCGGGCCGCAACACCCGGAGCGCCTCCGCAATCGCGGGCAGGGAGGCGTCGTCGGGCTCGATCAGCCCTGACAGCACGACATCAACCGCGCCGTCGCGCAGCGGAAGGTGCTCCGGCGTGCCTTCGACGATCCGAAGATTCGGTTGGTGTGAATCGGTGGCTCGCTGGCGCGCCGCCTCGAGCAGTGCCGGATCGGACTCGATCCCGTATGTCCGGCCGGTATGGCGTGCGAGGAGCATCGGGTAGTGACCGATACCGGTCCCCACGTCGGCGACCCGCTTGCCGGCGAGCGGCAGGATGCGCTCGAGCGCTGCCAGCACCTTACGCTCGGGGTCGATCACCTCGCCGAGGCGGGCGTGCAGCTCCGGGTCCGGATCGGTCCAGGGGGGCAGGATGGCGCGCATCAGGGCACCGACACGACGATCTGGGCCGGTCCGCCGTCTGCGGTGAGCAGCGCCTCGCCCGCCAGGAACTGCAGGTCGAATTCGAGCGGCCCGGGCCCGACGCGCGTCGCCAGCAGGGGGATCGTCAGCGTGCCGCCGACCAGCACCGGCCCCCAGCCCAGGGAGGTGGTACCGGCCGGTTCTCCCTGCTCACCGGGACCCTCCACCCACTTCGTCCACTCCTGGTAGAGCGGCGGCCCGCCATCGCGAATACGCTGCTCGGACGGGGCAAACGGCGCCAGCACGACCGTCTCGCGCAGCCCCGTCGGCCAGCGCAGCACGAGCTCCGAGATCACCGTCGTGCCAAGGTTCGTGACCGTCAGCACGATTCGCCCTGAGGCGCCCGCCTCCAGTTCGACCGAGACGGAGTGGCTGATCGCGCGCGGGTCCGATGACCCCGCCGGCGGCAGGGCGAGGTGCGGAATCGGGGTGGCGGTGGGCAGCGGCGTCGCGGTCGGGTCAGGCGTCGGGCTGGCCTCGGCGCTTTCGCTTGCGGTCGGTGAAGCGCTGGGCGTCGGGGTATCGCCGAGGCACGCGCTGAGCAAGAGGCCGATCACCAGCAGCCAGACGGCGGGGGCTGCACGGCGCGTCGGGTGCGCGCGCTCAATCACGCGGCTCGCCCTCGAGCTCGGCGAGTCGATTGCGAAAGGCGAAGGCGGCCGCCTGCGCCCGGCTCACCAGCGAGAGTTTGCCGAGGACGCTGCTGACGTAGTTGCGGACCGTCTTCTCGGCCAGGCCCATCACACCGGCGATCTCGCGGTTCGACTTGCCCTGCGCCACCTGTGCCAGGACGCGGCGTTCCTGCTCGGTGAGCTCGTCGAAGGCTCCCTTTTCCTCCGTGTTTGACGCGTGCCGCAGGCGTTCCAGCACCGCAGCGGTGACGCCCGGGTCGAGCATCGAGCCCCCGCCAGCCACGGTGCGGATGGCCTGCACCAGCTCCTCCGAACCGATCCGCTTGAGGACGTATCCCGATGCGCCGGCGGAGATTGCCGCGAAGAGCGCCTCCTCGTCCGAGAAGCTGGTGAGCATCACCACCGGTATGCCGGGCATCTCTGACGTGATGGTGCGGCAGGCCTCGGTTCCCGAGCCGCGTGGCATCCGAATGTCGAGCAGGACCACGTTGGGTCGCAGCGCGCGCGTCAGGCGTACCGCCTGCTCACCCGAGTCCGCCTCGCCGACGACGCGGAATCCATGCTCTCGATCCAGCAGCGCGGACAGCCCGAGCCGGACGACCTCGTGGTCGTCGGCGATGAGGATCCGAATCGGCGGTGCGATGGTCACAGCGGTACCCCGCAAGGGTATCGGTTGGGGTTGTCAGGCGGAGCGGCCGGAGCCCGGCAGCGGCATGGTAAGCGAGACGGTCGTCCCGCGTCCGGTGCCGGATCGGATGGCGAGCGCGCCTCCCAGCAGCTCGGCGCGACCTCGCATGTTGCCGAGGCCGTGGCCTCCGCTCGCTGCAGCCGCAGCAGCGTCGAACCCAGTCCCATCGTCGTGTATCAGCAGTCGAAGGTCGTCCCCCTCGCTCCACAGACGCGTTTCGATTCGCGTCGCTCGAGCGTGGCGCAGGGTATTGCTGAATGCCGCGCGAACGATCTGGCGCAGCTCCTCGGCATGCGCCACCGTGAGCGGAGGCAGCCAGGCGTCCGGCACGCGCAGGTCGAAGACGAGGAGCGAAGAGAGGTCCATCTCGGCGGCGACCGCGGCGATCGTCGCCGCGGGGTCCAACCCGTCACTGCCGTCATCCTCAAGTCCCGAGATGTACCCACGAATCTCGGAGATCGTGCGATCGAGTTCGCCCATCACTCGATGGATCCCCGCGCGCGGCTCTTCCGCCTCCTCCTCGAGCGATGAACCGATGCCGTCGAGGTGCAGCCCCGCCGCGTAGATCGACTGGATGACACCATCATGCAGATCCCGTCCGATGCGTTCCCGTTCGCGTGCCAGCAGTTCACGGCCGCGAGCCTCGAGAATGGCCCGATCTGTCTCCTGCTCGAACAGGCCGAGCGTGGTGATGACCGCCGCCGCGATGACCAGCCCCGCGATGGAGTGCAGCACCTCGATCGGGATGCCGAGAACCGTGCCGACCGCCGAGCCGCTGAGCTCCGGGGCAGGCCCGAACGGGGCCGGCACCCCGACGAGACCACCGACCACGGCATATGCACCGAAGGCGACCGCCGCTGTCCGGAGGCCGGCCATCACCGGCGGTCGGGCAACCAGACGCACATGAGCGGCGCTCGTCCAGAGGCCCCAGGCCGCCAGCAGGGCGGCGGGCAGCGCGAGCATCCAGCGCGCCAGGACATCGCCGACCGCGATTGAGGCGCCGACCGCGTTCAGAGCCTCACCGATCCGCCCCGCCTCGAGCCATGCACCCGGCGATGGGACATGCGTGCTGACCGTCGCCGAAACCGCCGCGGTCGCGCCACCCCAGGCGAGGAGCAGGACGGCCGGGAGCCAGCGGGGCAGTGCCCCCCGCCCCCCGGTCGACCCCAGCAGTTCTACGCCGAACTGAAGCAGCAGCGCGAACGAGATGCCCTTGGCGGCCAGCTGGACGAAGAGGAGCACCTCGGTCAGCGGCAGGGCGAGGTAACCCGACTGCAGCGGCACGAAGAGATAGCCCCACGCGTGCAGGCCGTACACGATGCCAAACGCTGCCAGCCACGGAAGCGCGCGCGCCAGCGGCAGCGTGCTGCGCTTGAGGGATTGGAGCGCGATGGCCAGACCCATGACGAAGAAGACCTGGCCGTAGACCGACAGGACGATGATCCGGTTCGTCGCGAACAGGTCGGCGAGGGCGTCCACGATTCCATCTTAGGCTGCTGCACGTGCCCCCCAGCTAGCCGCACAGGTCCACGTCGCGCCACCTGGCGACCTCGAGGTCGATCGTCGCGGTGCCATCGGTCCCGAACAAGACGGTAAAGGTGCGATTGGGGATCTCGCCGCAGCCGTCGTCCTTCTCGACCGCGTCCCAGCTCCCGCGGGTGAACTTGAATTGTGGTGCGGTGTTCTCGGTGAAGGTCAGGGTGATCTCCCAGGTCACGGCGTCCACCCTTGTCATCGGCGTGCCGCCCGGATCCCAGCCCTGGAAATCGCCCGCGATGAAGAGCGTATCGGTCGGCGGCGTGTTCGGCGGCGCATGGACCGTGAAGGTGACTGCGACCTGACGCGATGCGGCTTCGGCGGTCAGCTCCTCGGACGGGGCCGACTGGTTGAAGCTGGTGTCGGTTGCCACCACCGTGTAGAAGTAGGTGGAGCCGGCCCGGACACCGGTGTCGGTGAAGGTCGCCTCGGTGGCGACGCCGACGCGCCGGTACGGCCCGCCTGCGTCGTCGGCGCGCTGGACCTCGTAGCGGAACAGGTCTTCGGCGGCGACCGGATCCCAGGCCAGCACAACGGCCGCGTCCGAGACGATGGCGACCACCGCACCGCTCGGAGTGGGCGGGGGCTCGGTGTCGGCCGGCGGCGTTGCGTCGAGGAGGACGGCCTGGTCGGGCGCATAGCCGAGGCCATCGCGATCGGCGATCTGCCACGTCGTCCCGCCGTCGGTGGAGACGCGCAGCGCCACCGCCCAGCTGCCCCCAGCCTCGGGCCTGACGTGACCGAGGAGTCGATCCGCCCCGTCAACGTCGCGGGCGTAGGTCATCGGCGTCCAGGTCCAGGCATCCGCGTCGTCCGTCTCCGGAGCGCTGCCGGCAAGCCCGAAGCCGAGCTGCGCGACGATGCCGATGGTCGGTCCCTCGGCCGCGCTGTAGCCGTCCACCGTGACGCGTGCCGCGATCTCGACGCCCGCCTCGACCGCCGAGAGCGGCTGCGCAACCGTGGCCGGGCCTTCGAGTCGCGCATCGGCGAGCACGAGCCGTGGAAGGGCGTCGGCTTCGGTGGAGCGGGGAGAGTTGTTGCCGGCCGCATCCGATGCGGTCACCACGTAGTGATATCGGGTGCCGCTGCGGGCGGCGGCATC
>JBDSIN010000151.1:0-8782 GCA_039917955.1 Candidatus Limnocylindria bacterium | reverse complement strand
ACGACCGACGGCGCGCCGGCCACGAGCCCAGCCAGCAGTTCGGTGCCGGCCAGCGCGGCCCCAGCGGCCAGCACCCCGGCGACGCCAGCGGGGATCATGCCGGGGATCGGTCGCGATTGAGCTGGGTACTCGGTCATCGGGGTCGGAGTCTGGCAGGAACGTGTAACGATCGTGTGTCGCACACGCGAAGGTGTTTCGACCGTACGCTTGCCCTCACATGCCTGATGCCTCCGTCGCCGCCCGCCTGTACCTCGCACCCGGCGCGTCCGGGAACCTGGCGGGTGTCGCGCCGTACCGGGACGGGCTGGCCGGACGCGGCATCGACGTGTCGCTCGTCTCACTCCCCCGCGGCCGCGCCGAGGCAGCCGTGCCCGCCTATCGCCGCGCTGCGCCGCCGTCATCGTCGACATTCATCGGGGGCCAGTCGTTCGGCGGTCGCGTCGGGTCGCTGCTGACCGCGGAGGAACCGTACGCAGGGCTGGTGCTGCTCTGTTATCCGCTGCACCGCCCCGGCGATTCAAGCCGATGGCAGGAACGGACGGCTCACTGGTCGCGCATCTCGTGTCCCGTGTTGCTGCTGTCGGGCGATCGCGATCCGTTCGCCCGCATCGGCCTGCTCCGGGACGCAGTTGAGCTGCTGCGGTCGGCGGAGCTGGTGGTCTACCCCGGAGTCGGGCACGGACTCCTGCCCGTAGTGGATGACGCGATCGACCGGATCGCCGCGTTCATCACCGAGGTCGGTCGCCGTTCGGTCGGAGACGCTACGACCCCGCGCTGACCGGTTCGGGCGCGCCGCGTTCCACCAGCCGAAACCGCTCGCAGACGATCCGCGTATCGTCGCGCGGCACCCACGCCGGGTCGCCCAGCCAGGCCCGGGTCACGTCGGCGTACGAAAGCCAGAACTGCTCGTGGGCCTCGCGCCACTCGGCCACCGATGCGAACCCTTCACCCTCATCGAGAGCAAACGCCAGGTCCACCTCGCGGATGGTCGTGACCCGTACCTCGGTCGTCTCGATCACGCCGACCACGCGGTCCTCGTGGTCGATCAAGGCGAAGCGCTCCCCCACCTCGGGCACCGCGTCGCCATCCCGCTCGAAGTCGGAGAGCAGCCCGCTGGTCGAGGTCTTCTCACCCCTGAGGATCGCTTCGACCAGGCGGCGTCGCAGGTCCGTACGCGGGAACCCGAATTCGGCGGGACGGAGCGCCTCGGTCAGGCGTTCACCGCGTCAAGAAAGCCCCACCACGCGTCGAGGGCCGCGCGGGTCGAGGCAAGCACCGCTTCCTCATCGGCAGGGGTCGGCGCCAGGGCAGCGATCATCTCGCGTTCCGCACCGGAGTGTTCCACGTCGAGCGTTGAGTGCACCGTGAAGAAGGCGAGCGTGCGCGGATCATCGATCCCGTACTGCTCGACCAGGCCGCGGATCTTTTCCGTCGCCACCTCGGGCACCTGGCCCTCGTAGGCGTACAGCGCCGCGATCCCGGCAGCGATCGGGCCGTCGGTCACCGATGCCCAGTACGTGTCGAGCAGGGCGCGAGTACCGGCGTTGCGGTCAGCCCCCCGGACCGACTCACGATCGGCGCCGATCCCCTCGGCGAACCTGAGCCACATTTCGGCGTGGTTCACCTCGCCATGCTCCTCGTCCCACAGGTTGTCGAGCAGGGACTGACGAACATCGGGCCGGTCCGAGCGGGTGTGCAGCGCCGAGAGCAGACGCGGGAAGGTGGCCTCGAACGCGTAGTACTGCTGCGCGTAGTCCTGCAGTTCCTCCCGAGTCAAGGTGCCTGCCTGCCACTTGGTATAGAAGGGGTGCTTCAGCAGATGCCGCTCGGCGATCAGCGCGTCGATTCGATCCATCAGGTCCATGGTTGCTCTCCGTGCACGGTCCGGCGGTTCGTGGCGACCGCCCAGACGCACAGGATAACCGGACCCGCGCCGGTCAGCCGCCGAACCAGCGCTCCAGCCGCTCCATCTCGAAGCGCTCCTTGCCTGCGCGCAGGTCAACACTCGGGGGCGACAGGCTGACGGCCGGCGGGTCGGCAAAGAACTCCCCGCTGATAAGGCTTGCCTCGCCGGCGCCCATCTCGACGAAGCAGGCTCCTTCGCCGGCATAGATCGCGGTTGGCGTCTCCCCCCGCAGGCGCGCCGCGATGCGCGCGGCCACCACCTCGCCCTCACTCTCCGCAAAGATGCCGGCCTTTGGCAGGGACATGCCGTTGGAGAGCCCGATCCCGGTCGCGTCGCCGATGGCGTACACGTCGGCATGGGCCGTCTCCAGCGTGGACCGATCCACCTGCACCCAGCCCCCCGCAGGCGCGAGGCCCGCTTCGACGAGGACCGATGGACACCGATACGGTGGCACGGCCAGCAGCAGGTCGAACGCCAGCGTGTCGCCGTCGGCAAACCGGACGTCTCGCGCGGTGACCGCGGTGGCGACGCGACTGCCCAGATAGCGGCAGCCGCGCTCATCAAGGCGCTCGTCGAGCAGCGCGCAGCCGGCGGCGCCGAGGATGGGCAGCGTGATCGGTGCCGGTCCGAAGACCGTCACCTCGGCTTCGATTCCCCGCGCGTCGAGGCGATCGGCAAGCAGCAGCGCCAACTCATAGGGGGCTGGTGGACACGGGTACGGCACCCCAAAGATGCCGATCACGACGCGACCACCACGGAAGTCGTCCACGAATCCGTGCGTCTGCTCGACGTGGTAACGATCCCACGCGTTGTGTCCGTGTTCGTCCAGGCCGGGGATGGTGTCCGTCGCCTGCGCCGCGCCGAGCGCGATCACCAGGGCATCGGCCTCGAACCGATCACCATCGATCACGACGCTCCGATGCGCCGCGTCGATTGAATCAACGGTGCCTCGAATCACGCGAATGCCCCAATGGGAGAGGCTGGCGAGCGACCGCGTGCCGTAGGCGATCGGTGAGATGCCGAGAATGGCCCACGTCTTGCGGAGACCCATTGCGAAGTCATCCGCCCGGTCGACCAGTACGACTTCGTCATCGGGGTTCAGCTGCGCCCTGAGTGCGGTCGCCGCGGCGATACCGCCAAAGCCTCCTCCCAGCACCAGCACGCGCGCCATGCGTGCAGCGTAACCGTTCGCAACCCCTCCCTATAGCCCGATCGTCGCCAGATCTGCCTCGATCACGTCGCGATCCTCCGGATCAGCTATGGCGAGTACAGCTTCGCGGGCCTTTCCGATCCACTCGTCTCTGCCGCCCTCGTCGCCTTTGACGGCAGAGGCCCTGGCGAGCGCTTCGTACGCGGCCGCCACTACCCAGTCACCGAGTCCGGCCTCCTGGCAGATGGCCAGGCTCGCCCGTGCATGATGCAGGGCCGGTTCACTGCGACCGAGCACGGCGTAGACGCGCGAGCACTGCCAGTCGCCCACCGCCAACTGTTCCGGGCCGCCCACCTGGCTCCAATGGAATCGCGATGCGTGGGCCGCGTGCACCATCTGCGCATCCATCGCCGGAGTGCGATCTGTCGTCCTCAGGAGCTCCCAGACGTGGTTGAAGAGGCCGACTGCCAGTGCGCGATGCTGCTCCTCATCAATGGCAGTGACCTCGTGCCCATGGTCGTGCCCCTCGTGGTCGTGCCCCTCGTGGTCGGTCATCACTCGCTCCCGTGAATCGCCGCTGGTGGCTCCTCGGCGTGGCAGGCATTCTCGCCCAGAACGCACGGCGGCGGTACCGCCGGCCCTTGCGCTATCCTCTGCCCAGCGCTCACGCGATGCTTGCCGAACCCGGGCACGGAGGACTTCAGGATGACGTTTCGCCGAGGCGCGCGCCTCGACCCGGGGCAGGTGCGCGACATGCGCGGCCGTGGTGGCGCAGTCGCAATTGGCGGTGGCCTGGGAGGCATCGCGCTGCTGGTGGTGGTGCTGTTGTTGGGCGGCAACCCGTCGGACCTTGCCGGCATCATCAATGGGACAACCATCGGCGGCGGGGGCGGAGCTCCAAATAGCAGCCTGACCGAGCAATGCCAGACCGGCGCGGATGCCAATGCGCGCGACGACTGCCGGATCATCGGCTACGTCAACAGCGTGCAGGACTACTGGACCGAGGCGGTTGATGGCTACCAGCTTGCGCCGACCACCTTCTTCAGCGGCAGCATCGGAACCGGCTGCGGCGAGGCCACCAGTGCGGTTGGCCCCTTCTACTGTCCGTCGGACGCCGGCGTCTACATTGACCTCGGCTTCTTCGACACGCTGCAGGCGCGCTTTGGGGCAGAGGGCGGGCCGTTCGCCGAGGCCTACGTCATCGCACACGAGTACGGGCATCACGTGCAGAACCTGCTCGGTGTCCTGCAGGCGGGCGGCGGCGCCGGCGCCGAAAGCCGCTCCGTGCGCACCGAACTGCAGGCAGACTGCTACGCCGGCGTCTGGGCGGCGCATGCGGTCGATACCGGGTACCTTTTGCCGCTCACCGATCAGCAGGTCGCGCAGGCGCTCGATGCGGCGTCAGCCGTCGGGGACGACCGCATCCAGGAGCAGACGCAGGGCCAGGTAGATCGCGAGACCTGGACCCACGGGTCGTCTGATCAGCGGCAGCAGTGGTTCCGCGTCGGACTCGAGAGCGGCGACGGAAACAACTGCGACACCTTCGGCGCAGACCTCTAGGCACACCTGGGTGCCGTCAGCGCCCCGTTTGGAGTACGCTTAGGCACCCATCGGAGAGTCCCTTGCCACCCACCTGCATCCACGGCTTTGCCGCTGAGCACTGCTCGCAATGCCGCACCTGCCCGCATGGTCTGATGACCAGTCGCTGCGGCAATTGCGCCAACCGGGTCACCAGCCGCGCCGCGGCAAAGATGGTGCCACCGCCACAACCGACCGAAGAGCACCGCGGTTTCGAGGTCTTCTTCGTTCCGGAGGAACGGTCCTGGTATTACCGCGACGCACCCGACGCACCGACCCAGGGCGCCTCGTACCGTTCGGCCTTCCAGGCAAAGCTCGCGATCAACGCCTCGCTCGACGAGGAACCGGTCCCCGAACTGGCACGCAAGCGCAAGTAGTCGAGCGTTCTCGGCGGTGAGCGATCGATATCGCGAGCGACCGCTGCTGCATCCTCGCAGCCGCTCTCAATGGCGTGCCTGGCTGGCCAGCCACCATGCCGATACCAACGGCGCCTGGCTTGCGCGGTGGACCAGGTCGAGCGGGCGCCCGCCGGCCGAAACCGGGATCGAATACGAGGAGATCGTTGAAGAGGCGCTGTGCTTTGGCTGGATCGACAGCCTCGTGAACACGCTGCCGGATGGCCGTCAGGTGCAACTGCTGACCCCTCGCCGCCCGGGCAGCGCGTGGTCGCGCTCCAACAAGAAACGCGTTGCGCGTCTCACCGCCGATGCGCTCATGACAGAAGCGGGCCTGAACGTGGTCCGAGCGGCACATGCCGACGGATCCTGGTCGATGATGGACGCTGCAGAGGCGCTGGTCGAGCCCGATGACCTCACGCGCGGCCTCGACGCCAGCCCCGATGCCCGTCGCCACTGGGACACGTTTCCCGCGTCACCGCGACGCGCCCTCATCTGGTGGGTGATGTCCGCGAAGCGCTCCGCAACCCGCTCAAGACGCATCGCCTCGATCGTCGACAATGCCTCCCACGGACGACGGGCGAACTTCTGAACGCGGCCTACTCGTCTGTGGGCGGCGGCTCGGGCTCGACCGTGCCGATCGGTTCGTTGTCGAGCGCGTAGTCCTCCCAGCCGCCCGTGCGCGACGACCGAACTCGCGCCGGTGTGGTGGACTGTGGTGATTGCGCACCTGGCGGCCCGGCAGCCGGTGACGCGGCAGCGCGGCGGCGGTCCGCATAAATAGCGGCAAAGCCGATCGCCCCGAGGAGTCCTACCGCGACCACCCCGCCCGTCAGGAACGTACTCAACTGTTGCTCGACGTCGCCATCCCCCGCCGACGGAACAGCCGACGGCGACGCGCTGACGAGACCGGTGCTTGATTCACCCGCGACGGTCGTGCCGAACGGCGTGGGCTCGCCGCTGCCGGACGGTCCGCCGTTGCCCGCAGATGGGCTCGCGATACTGCTGGGGATGGGCGTGGCCGTGATCGCCGACGGAGCCGGCGTCGGCACGCGCGTCGAGGTGGGAGCCGGTGTAGCGGTCGCGACCGGCGTCGGAGGAGCGGTGGGCTGGGGAGTGGGCGTTGGTCCCAGGAGCGTGACGACGACCGGCTGCAGCATGGGTAGCGGCTCCGGACTCAGACCTGTTGCGGTGGTCGCCTCGAAGACGACGGGCCAACTCCCTGCCGGGAGCAGCGCGGTGCCGCGGAAGAGACCGTTCTCCGCGCTGCCGCTGCCCGGAACCAGGGACAGCGTGACGGTTCGGTTCGCCACGAGCGCATCGACGCTGCGCGCCGCCTTCGGTGGCGAGCTGCTGTACGTGACCGAGAAGACGAACGTTGTCGCCGTCGTCCCGCTCAACGGGGACACGTTCCCGTTGCTCAGGGCGGGCCTCGCCGCCAGAACGGGACCGGGCGCGGCGAGCGACACTGCCAGGCCCACCGCTCCAAGCACCATCGCCATGCGCAGCCCAACCGAGAGCGACGGCCCGGACCGGGCGGCGAAGCGGACGAACGGCGGGTGGGGTGACGTGTGCTCGCGCATCCCGCGCAGCATCCCGCATTTTGCGGCGCGCCGATGAACGAATTCGCCCGTGCCTCCCGGCCCGCAGCGGTCGTGCGCGCGTCGTGCCATCATCCGCGCGCAGATGAGCATTCCGGGCGGGCTCCGCCGCGGCGCTGGAGCTCCGATCTATCCGTTTCTGGCGGCGGCCTACCCGGTCGTCTTCCTCTACGCGCAAAACGTCCACGAGGCGATCGCCTTCGCAGACGTGCTGCTGGCGCTCGCCGCGTCACTCGGCGGATCGGCCCTCTGCTTCGGAGTCCTGTCGGCGATTACCCGGCGGCCGGCTCGCGCGGCCGTCCTGACGATCTGGTTGGTGGCGCTCTTCTCCACCTACGGCCTTGCCTACACAGGGTTCACCGGGGCCGTTGGGGCCCCGGGACTGCCACACGTGATGACGCTGACTGCCTGGACAGCCCTGGCAGTAGTCGGGATCGTTGTCATCACCGCTGTCGGTGATCGGGTGCGGGCCGTGACGATGCCGCTCAACGCCATCGGCTCGATCCTGCTGGCGATCAACCTGGTCACCATCGGTGCCTTTGCCCTGAACCTGCGTGCCGACCCGGTCCGGGCAGGCAACCCGCTCGCCAGCATGCAGCCAACGACCGTCCACGCCACGCCCGACATCTACTGGATCATCCTGGACAGATACGGATCGGGCTCGGTACTCGACGAGTTCTACGGCGACAACAACACAGCATTCCTCGACGAACTGCGTGGGCGCGGCTTCTACGTCGCTGCCGAGGCGACGGCCAACTACCTCAAGACAGGCCTGAGCATGGTCTCGTCGCGGAACATGGAGTACCTCGACGGGGCAGCTCTGACAGAGCGAGCCAAGGCGCCGGATGACTGGGGGCCGATCTACCGTGACCTCGCGGCCCCATTCACCGTCGAGCGCTTCCTCGCCACTCAGGGCTACCGATTCATCTACCTGGGGACCTATTGGGCTCCGACCCAGCGACACCCATCAGCCGAGATCAACTATGTCTACGACAAGCTCGGGTCGGAATTCCTCGATGTGCTTTCGCGATCGACGGCACTGTTGGCGCTGGAGGATCTCGGAACCGACGCCCCGTACGACTGGCGGCGCAATCGCTGGAACCAGACGCGCTACGAATGGGATCGGCTGAACCACGCCACGACCCTCGATGGTCCCAAGTTCGTGCACGCCCACCTCGCGCTTCCCCACGATCCCTTTGTCTTCCACACTGACGGCAGCTTCGTGACCGAGCAGGAAGCGGCCAACCGATCGTGGGCGCAGAACTACGTGGATCAGGTGGGCTACGCCAACATGGAGACGCTTGCCTTCATCGACGGCCTGCTCGCGCTGCCGCCCGAAGAGCAGCCGATCCTCGTCATCCAGGCCGACGAGGGCCCGTGGCCCCAGCGTTATCGCCAGAACGAGCGACGGTTCGACTGGACGTCGGCCACCCCCGCCGAGCTCCGCGAGAAGTTCGGCATTTTGAGCGCCTTCTACCTTCCCGGCATGGATGCGGAGGCGATCGGGCTGTATCCGTCGATTACGCCCGTCAACCAGTTCCGCGTGCTCTTCAACGAATACTTCGGCCTGGATCTGCCGACCGTACCGGACCGGAACTACATCTTCCCCAACCAGGGGAACCTGTACGACTTCATCGATGTGACCGATCGCCTGCGTGGGACAAACTAGGCCGGCGTCAGCGACCGCGGGCGCCCCGGGCAAGGACGCGCTTGCGGAGCCGGATCGAGGTCGGCGTGACCTCGACCAGCTCGTCGGCCGCGATGAACTCGATCGCAGACTCCAGCGTGATCGGCCGCGGCGGGGTGAGCCGCAGCGACTCGTCGTGGGCGTGGGTGCGAATGTTGGAGAGCTTCTTCTCCTTCGTGACGTTGACATCCATGTCGCCCGGTCGCGCGTTCTCGCCAGCAATCATCCCCTCATAGACCTCGACGCCGGCACCGATGAACAGCTCGGACCGCTCCTGGAGGTTGAAGAGCCCGTACGAATTGGAGATTCCCGTCCGATCCGCCACCAGCACGCCGTTTGTGCGGTGGGTGACCTCGCCGGCCCACGGGCCGTAGCCCTCCCCGATCTGGTGCAGGAGCGCCGTCCCGCGCGTGTCGGTCAGCAACTGCCCGCGGTATCCGATCAGTCCGCGAGTCGGGATGATGA
>JBDSIN010000150.1:0-5689 GCA_039917955.1 Candidatus Limnocylindria bacterium | reverse complement strand
CCACAATGGGGACATGCCACTCATCGGCGAATACGAACCTGGCGCATCCGCTTGGTCGCGCGAGCACGTCGCCCAGTACGAGGCGACGAACGGGGAGGAGGGCGGGGATCTGCGGGGCAGGCCTGTCATCGTCTTGACCTCCGTCGGCGCGAAGACCAGCAAGCTCCGCAAGACGCCGCTCATGCGCGTGGAACACCTGGGCACCTACGCGGTGGTCGCCTCGCTCGGCGGCGCCCCGAAGAACCCGAGCTGGTACTACAACCTCGCGAAGAATCCGCACGTTGAGCTCCAGGACCGCGCCACCAAGCGCGACTACCTCGCGCGGGAGGTTGCGGGCGACGAGAAGGCCGTCTGGTGGGCGCGCGCCATCGCAACGTGGCCCGACTACGCGCAATACCAGGCGAAGACCGCGCGACAGATTCCCGTGTTCGTGCTCACCGCACTGGACTTTTAGCGGCCCCGCAGTCCAGCGAACTAGAGCTCCCCGGACTCCATCATCCGCTTGAGATTGACCATGCCCTGATCCCAGCTCTTGCCATACCACCGCGCGAACATGCCGCCGAACAGCTTCGCCGGGCCGCGCAGGAACATCTCGATGGTGGCCGTGACCCGTGTCCCGCCCTCGGCCGACCCGAACACGAGCGTCGCCTCGAACGGGGCGTTCTTCGAGGTCCCCTTCATCACGGCCCGATGCGGCGGCTCGAAGACGGTGGCCACCGCGTCGTTTTCGGTGGTCATCAGTCCCATCTTGATCCGCGCGCGCCGAGTGGATCCCACGCCGTGCGGTGGCGGCGACGTCCACCACTCCTTGACGTTAGCCGGGAACCACTTCCCGGTGTTCTCGACGTTCGTCAGGACGGCGAAGACATCCTCGACCGGCCGATTGATAACGATCGAGCTGTTGATCGCGGACGCCATGTCGGTCACTCCCAAGAAATGCAGAGAACGCTCAGACTATGGGCCACCGGAACGCTCCGTTCGAAGAGGCAGCGCACATGGATATCTTCAAGAACCCCGACGAAGTGATCAAAGAGGTCGAGGAGAACGAGGAACGCCGCGAAGCGGACGTGGACGTCGAAAAGGAAGCCGCCCAGTCAGAGGACCACGACACTGACCGGGGCGAAGACTGACGGGCCACCGCCCAGAAGTCGACAGGAACCCCCGACTGAGCAGCGTGTTGTAGTCGGTCCTTTTCAGTCGGCGATCTTGGCCATGACGTGCTTGATGACCGTGTAGTCCTCGATGCTGTAGCTGCTCATGTCCTTGCCGTAGCCGGCACCTCGCGCGTCACATGCGGACGCGGACGCCACTTGACGCCTGGGCGTCAGCCGATGCGGATCATCTTCTTGTTCACGAACTCGTCGGAGCCAAAGCGGCCGAGCTCGCGGCCCGAGCCCGAGCGCTTGATGCCGCCGAACGGCAGCTCGGCGCCGTCGGCGAGCACGACGTTGACGAACACCATGCCGGCCTCGATGCCGTCGGCGACGCGGAGCGCCTGCTCGGGGTCGGTGGTGTAGACGTACGAGCCCAGGCCGAACGGGGTGTCGTTCGCGATGCGCACGGCGTCGGCCTCGTCCTTTGCGCGGTACACCTGCGCGACCGGGCCGAAGAACTCCTCCTTGGAGGCGGGGTTCTCGGGAGTGACATCCGTCAGCACGGTCGTCTGGAAGAACGCGCCGTCGCGGGTGCCGCCGTGCAGGAGCGTCGCGCCGTGCTGGATCGCTCGCTTGACCTGCTCGTCGACGTTCTCGGCGGCCTTCAGCGAGGACAGCGGCCCGAGCGCCGAGTCGGCCGAGGTCGGGTCGGTCGCCTCGATCTCGGCGATCTTCGCGGTGAACTTCTCGAGGAAGGGCTCGTACAGCTCGTCGGCGACGATGAAGCGCTTGGCCGCGTTGCAGGACTGGCCGCTGTTGTCGAGGCGGGCATCCACCGCGTTCTGCACGGCGGCGTCGAGGTCGTCGGTCGAGAGCAGGATGAAGGGGTCCGAGCCGCCGAGCTCGAGCACGACCTTCTTCAGGTTGCGGCCGGCGATCTCGGCGACCGCCGCGCCGGCGCGCTCGGAGCCGGTGAGCGAGACGCCCTGCACGCGCGGGTCGGCGATGACCCCCTCGAGCTGGTCGTGCGAGGCGTAGATGTTCACGTAGGCGCCGGCCGGGCAGCCCGCGTCCAGGAAGAGCTGCTGCACCGCGGCGGCGGACTCGGGGCACTGCGAGGCGTGCTTGAGCAGGATCGTGTTGCCGATGATGAGGTTCGGGCCGGCGAAGCGGGCGACCTGGTAGTACGGGAAGTTCCACGGCATGACGCCGAGCAGCACACCGAGCGACGAGCGGCGGATGACCGCCGAGCCATCGCCGGCGAGGAGCTGGATCGGCTCGTCCTTCAGGAAGTCCGCCGAGTGGTCGGCGTAGTACTCGTAGATGTCCGCGGCGAAGTCAACCTCGGAGAGCGCCTGCCCAATCGGCTTGCCCATCTCGCGCACGATGAGCTCCGCCAGCTCCTGGCGGCGCTCGGTGTGCAGTTCGCTGACGCGGCGGATGAGGGCCGCGCGCTCCTCGACCGTGGTCGACTTCGACCAGGTGCTGTGCGCTTCGTCGGCTGCGGCAATCGCGGCCTCGAGCTCGGCGTCGGTGATGGTGTCGTAGATCTTGACCGTCTCGCCTGTCGCGGGGTTGGTCACGGCATAGCTCATCGTCTGGGTCTCCTTGTCAGTGCGCGCCCAGAGCCGGTCTGCCGCGGTGCACCCCACCGGGAGGCAGGCTGGTGGGCTGAGGCCGATTCTACCCCCGGGTCAAGCGCTCAGATGTCCGCTCAGACGTCCCCGCGCATGGGGCGGAATCCCCCATCGGCGGCCCGCGCCAGCACGAAGAGCAGGTCGGCCAGGCGGTTCAGATACGGGACCACCTGCGAGTCTGGCAGGCCGCCATCGGCGGCCAGCGCCACCGCACATCGCTCCGCACGCCGGACCGTGGTACGCGCCAGGTCGATGGCGGCGCCGGCGAGCGACTCCCCGGGGAGGACGAACTCGTCGGGCATCGGGTGAGCGGCCTCCAGGGCGTCGATCTCGTGTTCGAGTGCGGTCACCATGTCCGCCGCCACGAGGGTTGAACCGTCGGTCAGCCGGGCCCTGCGCTCCACGTGGGTGGCCAGCTCGGCGCCGACCACGAACAGCTCCCGCTGAAGACGGAGCACCAGCTCGGCGAGCGGTGCGGCCTCGGTGCCGGCCAGGGATGCGCGGGCCAGGCCCAGGGCGGAGACCGCTTCATCGGTGGTGCCGTATGCATCCGTGCGCAGATCCGCCTTGCTGATGCGAGCGCCACCGAACAGCAGGCCCGTCGTGCCGGTGTCGCCCTTGCGGGTGTAGATGCGCATGTCGCCGGGATGGTACGCCGGGCTGCAGACCTGTGGCTATTACCCCTGGTGCTACTTGCGCGCCGATGTGGATCGCGAGGTGACGCGGCACTACGTCATGTAGTAGGACGACGCGCCGCACCCTCCCCACGGCCCCAGCACGGGCGAAACCGCCCGGACATAGCACCAAGGGTAATACCCGGGGGATGGGCCGCAGCCTCAGCTGGGCGGTTACCACGTCCGGCGGCAGGAGCGGCCCGGGCCGGTGGAACGCTCGCGGCGACGAGCGCGAAAGAACCCTAGAAGAGGCCCGGCGGGGGCTCCCAGCGATCGGCCAGCAGCGTCACCTTGACCGGCGGCCCGACAACTTCCTCGGTCTTGGCCTTGACTGACTGAATCAGCTCACCGGCCCACGGGCAGAAGGGCGTGGTGAGGACCATCTTGATCTCGGTCGGGGCGCCATCGGTCCCGATCTCGACGCCCTTGATCAGGTCGAGGTCCACGATGCTCATCCCGATCTCCGGATCGTGGATGTCGTACAGCGCGGTCATCACCTCGTCCACCTTGGCGATGGTCGTGTCGATGCTCATATCCTGACCATTCTAGCAAGGATTCGCGGGAGAGCTCCCGGGGGCCACCCGTCCGGCGTCGCACCCCTCACAACGGGCCCCGCGCATCAAGCGCGGTGAGTCGCGACGCTTCCCGCGTCAGTCGATCGCGGCGTAGAAGGTGGGACGCGCCAGCGGAACGGTGGGGCGGACGCGGGTGTAGCCCTCGTACAGCACTCCATCGCGGTCGATGGCGGCGCGGATGGTGGCGATCTCCTCGGCGACGTCGGGCTGGCTGGCGTGGCAGGCCAGGGCGGCGAGCTTGCGGCCGGCCACCGCGGTGATATCGATCCGGTGGCTGGCGGCACCCTCTTCAGCGGAGAGGTCGAAGCGGCGTTCGCCCGGCCACAGGACCGGCGAGATGACGTAGACCGCGTTCGGCGCGATCCCCGACTCGGCAAGTCGTTCAACTGCCCATCGAGTGGCCGCGCCGACCACCACGTGGTCCGGATCATTGGTGACGCCGTGGGCGCCGAAGGTGATCACCGCGTTCGGGCGCCGATCGGCCAGCCAGGCTGCGATCTCGTCGACCAGTGTCTCAAACGGCACCTCGGCCAATCGCCCGTCGGGGTGATCCGCCACGGTCACCTCGTCCATCCCGATGCGGCCGGCGGCGCAGCGCATCTCCTCCTCGCGCAGATCGGCGAGGTCGAGATCGGGGCTGCGCTCGGCGTTGCCGGCTTCGCCGCGGGTCAACAGGAGGAGGCGGACGGTGCGACCGGCATCGTGTGCCATCGCCAGCGTGCCGGCGGCGGCGAAGCTCTCGTCATCGGGGTGCGCGAAGATGGCCGCCAGGCCTCCGTCTCGTTCGTCCGGCCGATAGGTCACCGGTCCTCCTCGTCATCACTCAGCCGTCGCCAGCCGCGTTGCGCTACGGCGACCCTCATCGTACGCAGGACGGCCAGCTTGGCGCTCGCCACCTCCGCGATGAAGCGCGCGGTCCCGGCCTCGTCGAGCTCCGATCCGGGCGGCGCGGAGTCGCGGCCGACGTTCAGCCAGGCGAGGTGGTATCGGTCCATCCGGCCCCACACCTTCTCCAGCAGCTCGTCGGAACTGAGCAGCCAGGCTCGGAATGCCTCCCAGCCCGGGTCGGCCAGGAGTGCATCGCCATCGACGATGAGGCGATCGGTCAGCTCCAGGAAGCGGACACGCGACATGACCGTGTTACGCGGGTGGGAAGCTGGTGTGGCCACGGCGGCGAGGATAGAGCACGCTGTTCGTTCGTACTATTGCCGCTCAGCGGCGCGAAGGCAGAGACTGGTGGTGCATAGCCGCACCGCGAAATGAGCTTGGACCGAACTGGAGCCCGTTCCCTCGCGCTCGCCGGGGCCCGCCTGTTGACGGCGCTCCTGCCAATGCTTGCACTCGGTGCCCTGCGCCTCGTCCCGGAGATCCGTTACGGGGCGCTGCAGGATTGGGTCGAGCCGGCGTTCCTGGTGGCCGCCGCTGTGCTCGGCGGCGTCGCACTCGCCCTGGCCTTTGCCGATGCCCTGCGATCTGGGCGCACCCGTACCCTGGCCGACGCCATCGGTCTGGGCATGGTTGGTGTCACCCTGGCAGCCGTCGCGCTCGACGGCTCCGCCCTCATCGCCGCGGCCGCGGCATTGACGGCCGGCCTGTCGGCGGCAGGCGTCGTGTTCCTGGCGGGCTCCTTCCTGGTCGGGTCCGCGGGCAGCCGCGGCCGTGTCGCCGTCGCCGTGACCGGCCTGATTGCGATTCAGGCCACCGCGGGC
>JBDSIN010000149.1:0-6051 GCA_039917955.1 Candidatus Limnocylindria bacterium | reverse complement strand
GGCCTCGTTCTCCTGCTGAACGGTCCGTGGCTGCGCGTTCGCGAGACAACCTGGGCCGGGGAGCGCTACACGCCCGCCCGGCAGATCGAGCGGATCCTCGATTCGGTGGCCGGCGCTCCACTGCTCGCCATTGACAGCGGCGCCCTGGCGGTGAGCCTCGAGGAGTTGCCTGCCATTGCGACCGCGAGCGTCGAGACGTTCCTGCCCGATCGAGTGAAGGTTGCCATCGTCGAGAAGACCGCCGCGGTGGTGTGGACCACCAGCGCCGTCGCGCTCATCTGCGCCGCCGACGGGACGGCGATCGGCCAACTCGCTCGCGGTGCCGCACTCCCTGACGACCTTGCCGCGCTGCCACAGGTCGATGATCGACGGAGCGCCAGCCGGAACATCATCGTCGGCGACCGCATCGAGGTGTCGCGGTTCGTGACCGCCGTCCACCTGGCCACGGTGAACCCCGCCACGATGGGGTCCGCGGCGACTCGACTGAGCGTGCTCCTCGACGACGAGTCCGGATTCATGCTGGCGGCCCCCTCCCAGGGCTGGGGTGCGGTCTTCGGCCTGTACGAGCCGGACCTGACGGCCGATCCTGCGCTCCTCGACCAACGCATCGCAGAGCAGGTTGCGGCCATTCGGACGCTCTTCGGCACGGAGACCGAGGGCGGGGTCAGCTGGGTCGATGCCCGCAACCCGGGGAGGGTATATTGGCGCCCGTAGGAGCCGTGGCGCGGTCCGCCTGGGCCGCCGCGGCCGGCAGTGGAATCTTCCCCGATGTGGCTCCCCGTAATCGGCCTTGCGCTCGGCGTGGTCCTGGGTCTCCTGCTGAACGTCAACGTCTCCCCGGACCTGGCGCGCTACAGCGCGGTCGGCATCCTGGCCGGTCTCGATTCGGTGCTCGGCGCGATTCGCGCGGAGCTCGACGCGCATTACGACAACCGGGTCTTCCTGTCGGGTTTCGTCACCAACACGCTGGTGGCGGTGGCGCTGACCTTCGTGGGCGACCGGCTGGGAATCGATCTGTACCTCGTTGCGCTGTTCGCTTTCGGACTGCGCATCTTCCAAAACGTCGCACTCATCCGACGGCACTTCCTGTAGGCTCGGGCACAGTCCGGCCTCGGGCACGCGGCCGAATTCACGGGAGGTAGCTTGGACAGGGAGACGGTCCTGGTCGGCATCGACGCCGGCACGACAATTGTCACGACTCTCATCGGCGAGGTGGGGCGCACCGGCGAGGTGAGCATCATCGGCTATGGCATCACGCCATCGGCCGGGATCAAGAAGGGGATGGTCGCCAATATCGACCAGACCGTGAACTCGATCGCCGCCAGCCTCGAAAAGGCCGAGCGCCTGTCGGGCTACAAGATCGGCTCGGCCTTCGTGGCGGTGGGCGGCAGCCACATCAGCAGCCAGAACAGCCGCGGTGTGGTGGCGGTCTCAGGCCACAAGCGCGAAGTGAGCCGCGAGGACGTGGCGCGCGCCACTGACGCTGCCAAGGCGGTCCAGGTCCCCTCGAATCGCGAGATCCTCCACGTGATCCCGCGCGGCTACATCGTGGACGGCCAGGAGGGGATCAAGGACCCGCTCGGGATGAGCGCCGTGCGCCTGGAGGTCGAGACTCACATCGTGGCGGGGGCCGCCACTTCGGCGCAGAACCTGAGCAAGTGCGTCACCAACGCGAACGTGCAGATCGACGAACTGGTCGTCAGCTCGCTCGCCGCTGCCGAGGCGACCCTGACCGATACCGAGAAGGAGCTCGGCGTCCTGATCGCCGACATCGGGGGCGGCACGACCGACATGGCCATCTTCACCGATGGCGCGGCGTACCACACCGCGGTGTTGCCGGTCGGCGGCATCAACGTCACCAACGATGTCGCGATCGGGTTGCGCACCAGCCTCGACCTCGCCGAGGAGATCAAGATCAAGCACGGCAGCGCCGACCTGTCCGATGTGCAGCCCGAGGAGCTGCTCAACGTGGCGGTCCTGGGCGAGGGGGGCGGCCAGACGATCCAGCGGCGCAAGCTGTGCGAAGTGATCGAGGCGCGGATGAGTGAGATCTATTCGCTGATCGGCGAAGAGATCAAGCGTTCGGGACACGACGGACTGCTCCCGGCCGGCGTCGTCTTGACCGGCGGCGGGGCTCGCCTGGCCGGTGCTGCCGAGCTGGCGCGCGAAGTGCTCCAGATGCCGGTGCGGGTGGCCTCGCCGCAGGGGGTTGGTGGCTTGATGGACCAGCTCAGCAATCCCGCATTCAGCACATCGATCGGGTTGCTGCTGTGGGGAGCGCGACACGTTGGATCCGAGCCGATGAGCTACTCGACCGGGGCCGGCGGTGGCCCCGGTGTCGGTCGCCTGATGGAGTGGCTGCGGGGTCTCTTCCCCGGCTGATCTCCTCCTCAAGGGCCCTCGACGGCCTGTCTGGCTCCCGCCGGCTGTGGAGCGCGAGCGATACGGTCCACCGCGATTTGGCCCCTGTGGATAAGTCAGGGCCGGTATGTGGAAAAATCGCCGACGCCGACCGGTCGGGATCGGTAGAATCGGTCAAACCCGCGCGAGCTCCGGGTTGTCAGCCACCAGCCAGCACCGCGCAGGAGATTCCCTCATGCCGCTCCGTTCGGACGCAGAGCATTTCGCACTCATCAAGGTCATTGGCGTCGGCGGCGGCGGGTCAAATGCCGTGAACCGGATGATCCGCGCCGAGATGATGGGCGTGGAGTTCATCGCCGTGAACACCGACGCCCAGGCGCTCCTCCAGAGCGACGCACCCCACAAGATCCGCATCGGCGACAAGATCACGCGTGGACTCGGTGCCGGTGCCGACCCGCAGGTGGGCCAGCGGGCTGCGGAGGAAGACTCAGAGAAGATCTATGAGGCGCTCAAGGACGCCGACATGATCTTCATCACCGCCGGCATGGGCGGTGGCACCGGCTCGGGCGCGGCGCCGGTGATCGCCGAGATCGCCAAGGATCTCGGCGCCCTGACGGTGGGTGTCATCACCAAGCCATTCAGCTTCGAGGGGGTTCGGCGCAAGCTGGTCGCCGAGCAGTTCTCCGAGATGCTCAAGGAGAAGTGCGACACGTTGATCACCATTCCGAACGACCGGCTGCGCGAGGTCGTGGACAAGAAGACGTCGATCCTCGACGCCTTCCGGGTGGTCGACGACGTGCTGCGACAGGGCGTGCAGGGGATCAGCGACCTGATCACCGTCCCCGGCCTCATCAACCTGGACTTCGCCGACGTCAAGACGATCATGCGCGACGCTGGCTCGAGCATGATGGGGATCGGCATCGGCACTGGTGACAACCGGGCGGTCGAGGCCGCCCGCGCCGCCGTGTCGAGCCCGCTGCTCGAGGTCAACATCACCGGCGCCCGCGGGATCCTGTTCAACGTCACCGGCGGAAGCGACCTGGGCCTGTTCGAAGTGAACGAGGCCGCGGAGGTGATCAAGGAGGCCGCCGATCCGGAGGCAAACATCATCTTCGGTACCGTCATCGACGACCGGATGCGCGACGAGGTCAAGGTGACGGTCATCGCCACCGGCTTCGACGCCACCCGCAAGCCGCGTGCCCCGGTTCGGGCAGTGACTGCGTCGGGCGACGTTGCCAACGGCATCGAGTCCTCGCTGGACGCCCGGAGTCGCGAGATACTGGCTGAGATCGAGCGTGATCGGGAGACGCGCCAGTCGCTCGAGGACCAGATGCCGGAGGCTTCTCCGTTCGCAGTGGAGACGAAGCGGTCGGCCGCCAAGACGACCGAACGACAGCCGATCCCGGTACGAAGCTCCGGGCTCGAGCGTCCGGCCTACGGCGAGACCGATCTGGACATCCCGTCCTTCCTGCGACGCAAGAGCGAGTAGTCCCGGAATTGACCGATACGCCCCGGCCTCCCGGCCGGGGCGTTCTCGTCTCCGCGGAGCCGCTGCATGCAGCTGGTTGAGGAGCCCTTGCTCACCTCCGAGTTGATTCGCGTACGTCACGACGCGGTGGCGGATCGCCTCCGTGCGACGGCCGCAGCCGTCGGCCGCGATCCCGATGGCTTCCGAATCGTTGCGGTCACCAAGGGGTTCGGCCTGCCGGTGCTGCGCGCCGCGCGAGACGCGGGTCTGCGCGCGTTCGGCGAGAACCGGGTCCAGGAGGCGCTCCCCAAGACCGAGGCCCTTCCTGACGCCGAGTGGCACCTGGTTGGCCACCTGCAGGCGAACAAGGCCCGACCGGCGGTGCGCGCGTTCGCCGTGCTGCATTCCATCGACAGCCTGGATCTGCTGCATCGCCTCGACCGGATCGCCGCAGAGGAGGGACGCTCGCCGATCGGCCTGCTCCAGGTGAACCTGTCCGGTGACCCCGCCAGGGCAGGATTCGAGCCGGACACCGTTGCAGAGGTGGCGGGTGAGCTTGGCGGGCTGGTCGCAATTCGCGTGCGGGGATTGATGGGCATCGCACCGGTCGGTCTGCCGACCGCGGATGCCCGCCGCGTCTTCGCCGCTCTCAGGCGTCTGCGGGACGTGCTCCAGGAAAAGGCGGGGTATCCGCTCGCGGAGCTCTCGATGGGGATGACCGCCGACGCCGACGCCGCCGTGGCCGAGGGGGCCACGCTGGTTCGGATCGGTACCGCCATCTTTGGCCCGCGACCCGCCTGATCCGCCCTTGTTATCCTTCGCGGTGAGATGCCCACCGTACTCGTGAACTTCGTCCAGTTGCTGCTGAGCGCGCTGATGCTGCTCATCCTCGCGCGGGTCATCGTGAGCTGGGTGGCTCCGCGCGGCGGCGGGGGGCTGGTCGCCTTCATCTACCAGGCAACCGAACCGATCCTTGCGCCGATCCGGCGCCTCATCCCGCCCACCGCGGGCCTCGACTGGGCGCCGCTGATCGCGATGCTCGTGCTCGGCATGATCATCCGCGTGGTGGTGCGGCTCTGAGAGATCGCCAGGTCGCCACGCTGCACGTCCGGGTGACGCCACGCGCATCAGGCGACAAGGTCGGGCCCTGGGAGGGCGGCATCCTCCAGATTCGTGTCGCCCGCCCGCCGGCTGACGGAGAGGCCAACCGAGCCGTGCTCGGACTCGTGGCACGGGCGCTGGCGGTGGCTCCCTCGACGCTCAACCTCGTGGCGGGGGAGCGTTCGCGCCTGAAGCGGATCGAAGTGCGCGGCCTGCCGCCGGAAGATCTGGACGCGAGGCTCGCTGCCCTCGACGATTGAGGCTCCACGGCCCCGTGGCTATACTTCGCATCCCCGCGTGGGCGATTGGCTCAGTCGGTTAGAGCGCACGGTTCACATCCGTGAGGTCACTGGTTCGAATCCAGTATCGCCCACCATTTCATCCTCTCTCGCCGAGGCCAGGCCGATGCGGTCACTCCTTGCACGCCTGATGCGCATCGGAGTGGCGCGCCCGCTGGCCGAGCGCGACTATGCATTTCTGACCGCCGGGTCGCTGGTCTCGCTGCTGGGAGACGGCTTCTTCTTTGTCGCGCTGGCCTGGCAGGTCTACGAGATCAGCAATGTCCCGACCGCGATGACCGCGGTCGGGATCGCCTGGACGCTGCCGCTGCTCGCCACCGTCCTGGTCGGGGGCGTGCTCTCTGATCGATATGACCGACGATGGCTGATGATCGGCGCCGATCTCCTGCGTGGCGCGGCGATCGCCGCGATGGGCGTCCTCTCGATCATGGGGGTGCTCGAGCTCTGGCAGATCGTCGCCCTGATGGCGGTCATCGGCCTTGGCGACGCGGTCTTCAATCCGGCCTCGGTCGCCCTGGTGCCGGACCTCCTGCCCGACCACCTCCTCCCCCAGGCGAATGCACTGCAGGGCACGGTGCGCCCGCTGATGGGGCAGTTGGCCGGCCCGGCGCTGGCGGGGCTCGTCGTGGCGGGAGTCGGGCCCGGCCCGGCCTTCGTGATCGATGCGACGTCCTTCGGCGTCTCGGCGCTGGCGGTGGCAGCCATCCGACACCGCTCACGGCGCGAGGGGCCTCCAGCCGGGCTCGGATCAGCGCTGCACGAGATCGGCGAAGGGATCGCCTTCGTCAGGGCCAATGCATGGATCTGGGCGACGCTGGTGTC
>JBDSIN010000148.1:0-2844 GCA_039917955.1 Candidatus Limnocylindria bacterium | reverse complement strand
TGGCGCCAGGTCGGCATCTGCTCGGTGAGGTAGGCGCCGATGTCGCGGGCCATCTCCTGGAAGAAGGTCGAGGTGGTCCGTCCGCAGCCCGGGCACGCGCTGACCTGGGGAGTGAAGCTCCGCAGGCCGAGCGACTGGAGCACCTGCTGCGCCACCTGGACCTCCTCGGTCCGATCGCCGCCGGGAGACGGCGTGAGGCTCACCCGGATCGTGTCGCCGATCCCGCGCTGAAGCAGGATCGCCAGGCCCGCGGTCGAAGAGATGATGCCGCGTGAACCCATCCCGGCCTCGGTCAGGCCCAGGTGGAGCGGGTAGTCGCAGCGCTCGGCCAGGCGCGTGTAGACCTCGACGAGATCCTGCACTCCGCTCACCTTGGCGCTCAGGATGATGCGGTCGTGGCCGAGCCCCGTCTCCTCGGCGAGCCGAGCCGAGCGCAGCGCCGAGGAGAGCATCGCCTCGATCATCACCTCGCGGCTGTCGCGTGGTTCGGCGAGCAGCGCATTGGCATCCATCATCTCGGTCAGCAACTGCTGGTCGAGCGATCCCCAATTGACGCCGATGCGCACCGGCTTGTCGTTGGCGACCGCCACCTCGATGATCTGGCGGAACTGCTCGTCGCGCCGCTTGGTGCCGACATTCCCCGGGTTGATGCGGTACTTGGCCAGCGCCGCGGCCGCCTCGGGGTACCTCGTCAGGAGCAGATGGCCGTTGTAATGGAAGTCCCCGATGAGCGGCACGCCGACGCCGAGGCGGTCCAGCTTTTCGCGGATGACCGGGACCGCCCTGGCGGCCGCGTCGTTGTTGACGGTGACGCGCACCAGCTCGCTGCCGGCGTGGGCCAGCTGCGCCACCTGGATCGCGGTGGCATCGGCATCGGCGGTATCGGTGTTGGTCATCGACTGGACCACCACCGGGTGCTCCGACCCGATCGGGACGCCGTCCACCGTCACCGTGACCGTCCGCCGCCGCGCGCTCATGGAACGAGTGTAGGTGCGAGCGTTGCGTCACGCGTTTGGCATTGGTGCTTCATGCGTTCGTCACGCGCGTGGAATAGGGTTTGTCGGTGAGACACGTGCCCGCCGCCCTGTTGAGCCTGGTCCTGGTGCTCGCCGCCTGTGCGGCCGCGCCATCCGCCAGCGATATCGCCTCGCCCGGTGGGCAGACCCCGATCGCGTCTTCGACCGACGCACCGCCGTCGGCCGGTTCGGACACACCGCGCGAGGCTCTCGCCAGCGACCCGCTCCACGCGGTGGTGCTCATCGACGTGCGGACCGGCGAGGGGTTCACCATCGGGCAGCTGGCCGCCGAGCAGCCGGTGCTTCTGGAGACGATGGCCATCTGGTGCACCAACTGCCGTGGCCAGCAGCGCCAGGTATCAGATGCCCATGACCTCGTCGCGTTCCACTCGATCAGCCTCGACGTCGATCCCAATGAGCGTCCGTTCGATCTGGCCGAATACTCCGATCGCGAGGGGTTCGATTGGCCTTTCGCGGTCGCCAACGCTGATCTCGCGCGACAGCTTCGCGACCGATTCGGGGCAGGGGTCCTGAATCCGCCGTCGATGCCGAAGATCCTGTTCCGCACCGACGGCAGCGTCGAGTTGATCGGCCTTGGCACGCAGCTGAATGCCGCGGAGGTGGCCGCCGCGGTCGGCGGCTGACCGCATGGGGGAGCTGGCGGGGGCGGTCCTGCTCGGCATCGGTGCCACCATCACACCGTGCATCCTGCCCCTCTATCCGGCATTCCTCGCCTTCCTGACCGGTGCGTCCTCGCGAGAGCGTCGCTTCCCGCCGGCCGCGGCCGCGGGGCTGGTCTGGGCCGGGGTGGTGGTCGGGATGGTGGCCATCGGCGCCGTCTTTGCTGTCCTGGCCACGCCGCTGGGCGACTTCATTCGCGTCGTCCTGCCGGTCGCTGACGGCCTCCTGATCCTGCTCGGCGTCCTGCTTCTGCTCGGGCGGAATCCGTTCGCACGGCTGCCGCAGCTCTCGCCCGCGGTCGCGGGCAGGGGCGGCCCCGCGATCGGCGCGTTTGCCTACGGACTGCTCTTTGCGCCCATCGCGGTTCCCTGTTCTGGACCCTTCCTGGTGGTCATCTTCGCGTACTCGCTGACCATCGGCGACGTGGTCGGCCAGCTCGCCTTCTTCCTGGCCTTCGGCATCGGGTTCGGGCTGCCGCTCTTCGCCATCGGTCTCTTCGATCAGGTGAGCGGCGCACGCCTGGCCCGTGCGATGGTCCGCTGGGAGCGACCGATGCAACTGGTTCTCGGTGCGGTGCTGGTGGCGATCGGCCTCTGGGATCTGTCCGCCAACCTGCCGAACCTGCTCGGCTAGGTGTCGAAGCACTTGCGTCTTTGCGCAACTAGCGATACACTCAGACCGACATGACAACCACCGCACCGCCCACCCCAGCCGATACCAGGCAGGACGCCGACAGGCGCGACCACAAGCTCGCGATCATCGGGTCCGGTCCGGCGGGCCTGACCGCCGCCATCTACGCGTCACGCGCGAATCTCGAGCCGATGGTCTTCGCCGGCAACACGCCGCTCGGACAGCTGATGATCACCTCCGACGTCGAGAACTATCCCGGCTTCCCCGGCGGAATCCAGGGTCCCGAGCTGATGCAGCTCTTCCGCGATCAGGCGGAGCGCTTCGGCAGCACGCTGCTCGACAAGGACGTCACCCGCGTCGACTTCTCCGAGCGTCCGTTCCGGATGTGGGTGGGGGAGGACGAATACCGCGCCGATGCCGTCATCGTGGCCACCGGCGCATCTGCACTGTGGCTGGGCCTGCCGTCCGAGGAGACATTCCGCGGTCGGGGGGTGAGCGCCTGCGCCACCTGCGATGG
>JBDSIN010000147.1:0-2718 GCA_039917955.1 Candidatus Limnocylindria bacterium | reverse complement strand
TCTTGCGGTACTTGCCCAGGTACGAGCCATCGGCGTCGATCACCGCGGCGGTGTTGTAGTAGATCCCGGCTGTGTCCGAATCCTCCTCGTACATCGGTACGATCAGGACCATCCCGGTCTCGCGCGCCAGCTCCTGCATCCGCTTGGTGGTGGGGCCATCGGGTATGTGCTCGGTGTATGAGAAGTACTGCGGGTCCTGCACCTGGCAGAAGTAGGGACCGTAGAAGAGCTCCTGGAAGCACATCACCTTGGCGCCCTGCTTGGCCGCCTCGCGCGCATACGTGATGTGCTTCTCGATCATCGACTCCTTGTCGCCGGTCCAGTCGGCCTGCAACAGGGCCGCGCGGATGATTCGCGCCATCGTTTCCTCCTGCGTGACTCCTCGGGGGAGCCGCTACTCTACACCTCGTGCCGCCCTGGACGAACCCGGCCAAGATCGCCTTCATCGGCTCGCATTCGGTGCGCAAGACGAACGCGGTGCACGCCTTTGCGAGCACCATCGGACGGGCCGGGCGCAGCGTGGAGGTGGGCCGCGAGGTGATCCGTTTCAACCCGCTGGGCCTCAATGAAGGGGCCACCCCAGAGGCTCAGCTCTGGGTGCTGATGGCGCAGATCCAGCAGGAGCTGGAGCTGCGGAAACGCGCCGAGGTGCTCGTCACCGATCGGTCCGTGGTGGACAACTTCGCATACTTCCTGCGGGTGACCGATGGCGCCGATCCGTTCGCGGTCGAGCCGCTCATCCGCTCGTGGGCCGGCACCTACGACCTGTTCGTTCGCCTGCTGCCCGATGTGGCCCTGCTGGCCGATGGCGTCCGCTCCACCAACGATGCGTTCCGTGACGAGATCGAGACGATCCTCGACCGCATCATCCCGATCTACATCCCCGCGGAGCGCCTGCTCACGGTGCGAGCGTCGGACGTGACCGAGGCGTTCGACTGGTGGGCGATTGCCGAGCGCCTCGCGGAGCTGGTGGGCGAGCCGTTGCACACTGCCGCTGCGACGCCGGCGGGCTGACGATGGACTCGCGCGAACGGGCCATGCGCCGGGCGGCGGAACTCGGGATCGAATTCGTGCAGGGGCTGCCCGAGCGCCATATCGGTGCACAGACCGATGACGCCGGCCTGGTGGCCCGCCTGGGCGGCCCGCTGCCGGACGATGGGGAGGATCCGGAGGTCGTCGTCGAGCGGATGGCGCGCGACTTCGACCCGGGGTTGGTGGCGTCGGCGGGGCCGCGCTATTTCGGATTCGTGGTCGGTGGGCAGCTGCCGGCGGCGGCGGGCGCCGACTGGCTGACCGGCGCCTGGTCGCAGGCCGCGAACCTCCACCCGATGTCGCCTGCGGCCGCTGCGGCCGAGCTGGTGGCCGGCTCATGGATGCTGGACCTGCTCGGCCTGCCCGCCGATGCCAGCTTCGGCTTTCCCACGGGCGCAGCGCTGGGCAGCACGGTAGGCCTGGCGGCTGGCCGCCATGTGCTCCTGGGCCGCCTCGGCTGGGACGTGGAGGCGCGTGGCCTGTACGGGGCGCCGGAGATTCGGGTCATTGTCGGCGACGAGGTGCATTCCACCGTGCTCCTCGCACTCCAGTACCTTGGTCTTGGGCGCGAGCGCGTAACCCGGGTTCCGACCGATGCACAGGGCCGGATGAAGGCCGACGCCCTTCCGGCAGCGCTCGACCCAACTATCCCGACCATCGTCATCATCCAGGCCGGCAACGTGAACACGGGCGCATTCGACCCGGCCGATGCGGTGGCGGATGTTCTGGCCGGCCATCCCAATGCGTGGCTGCACGTCGACGGTGCGTTCGGCTTGTGGGCGACAGTCAGCCCGGAGCTGCGTCACCTCGTCGCCGGCATGGAGCGAGCCGACTCGTGGGCCACGGACGCACACAAGTGGCTGAACGTGGGCTACGACTGCGGATTCGTCGCGGTTCGAAATCCCGAAGCGCATCGTGCCGCCATGTCGGCCACGGCGCCGTACCTGATGCAGGACGCTGCTCACCGCGACAACTGGGAGTACGTGCTCGACTCCTCGCGCCGGGCCCGCGGCTTCATCGTCTACGCCGCGCTTCGTTCCCTGGGGCGAAACGGGGTGCGCGAGATGGTCGAGCGCTGCTGCCGCCTCGCTCGCCGCATGGCGGATCGGCTTGGCGCCGCGGGTGACATAGAGATCCTGAATGACGTGGTGCTGAACCAGGTCCTCGTGCGTTTCACGCCCCGGAACGGTGGCGACGCCGACGCGTTCACCCGCGGGGTGATTACCCGCGTCCAGGACGAGGGCGTGGCATGGATGGGCGGCACCTCATGGCAGGGCAAGGGAGCCATGCGCATCAGCGTCAGCAACTGGTCGACCACCGAGGCCGATATCGACCGCACCGCCGACGCCATCCTGCGCGCCGCAGGGCGCCGCGGATAGCCGCCCACAGACGACCACCCCGAACCACGGCATTCGGAAGGGCCGCCGCGCAGCCGTCGTGTGGTGTAATCGATCCCCCACAAGCCGTGCGCCTTCGAGGTACTCATGACCGTCACCTCCACCGATCGGCTCACCACCGACGAGATCCTGCGCCTCAACCGCGAGTACACCTTCTTCTCCTGGTCGGCCCAGGCCAAGATCAACCCGATCGTCATTGACCGCGCCTCCGGGATCCACTTCTGGGACCCCGACGGCAAGCGCTACATCGACTTCAACTCGCAGCTGATGAGCATCAACATCGGTCACG
>JBDSIN010000146.1:0-5040 GCA_039917955.1 Candidatus Limnocylindria bacterium | reverse complement strand
TTCGGCGGCCTGCTCACCGTCGCGCGGCTGCACCAGATGGAGGCCGATGACGGCGCGCTGGAGCAGCTTGCCCTCTACCCGGTCGACCGTCGCGCGGTGTACGCCGGCAAGGCGCTCGCTGGCGCCGGCGCGATGCTGGTGCTCGGCGGCCTGCTGCTCCCGGTGGTCGCCATCCTGTACGGCGTGCCGGCCGCCGCCGCCTGGTTGCCGCTGGCCGTGACGGTTATCCTGGGATCGGTGGGATTCGCGGCGGTCGGCACCGCCTATGCCGGGCTCACGGTGCGGATGCGCGCCCGGGAGGTGATGCTGCCGCTGCTCATGCTGCCGATCGTGGCGCCGCTCCTGCTCGCCGCGGTGAAGGCCACGGTTGCCGCGCTCGCCGGGGATCCGTTCGGCGAGTTGGGCGCCTGGCTCCAACTGCTGGCCGGCTTCGACATCGTCATGCTGATCGCCGGCGCCGCCACGTACGGCTTCCTGCTGGAGGATTGATGAAGACGCGCATCCTCGGTTTCACGGCGCTGGTCGCGGTTGCCGCCGCCACCGTCAACGGACTCTTCATCGTGCCCGCCGACCTGAACCAGGGCGACGCCCAGCGGATCATGTACGTTCACGTCGCATCGGCCTGGCTGGCCTATCTGTCGTTTGGGGTGACCGCCATGGCCGGAATCGGCTACCTGGTTCGGCGCGACCTGCGGCTGGATGGCATCGCGCTGGCCGGTGCCGAGGTGGGGGTGATGTTCACCGCGTTCGCCATCTGGGGCGGCATGATGTGGGGACGCCCGGTGTGGGGCGTCTTCTGGCAGTGGGAGGACCCGCGTCTGACGACCACGGCGCTGCTGCTGGCGCTGTACGCGGGCTACCTCCTCTTCCGTCGCCTGACCGATGATCCGCACCGCCGTGCCGCCCGCGCAGCGGTGGTGGGCCTGATCGCCGCCATCGACATCCCGATCGTCCATTTCAGCGTCATCTGGTGGCGCGGCCTGCACCAGGGCCCGACCATCGGCGACCCGGGCAAGATCCTCAACCCGAGCGCCCCACCGCTCTTCGTGCTCGCCCTGATGAGCATGCTGGCGGCGTTCACCCTGGTCTGGAGCTACCTGATGATTCGCCGCTATCAGCTGGCGCGGACCGAGTGGCAGATCGAGGAGCACGGCCGGCTGGGGCGGATCAGCGCGGCCCGACGCTCGTTCAGCACCGAATCGGTCTCGGAGGAGGCGGCGCCTTGAGCGACACCTGGTTCGTGATCGCCGGCTACGGTGTCATCCTCGGCGGCCTGGCGGCCTACGCCGTCGCGCTTGCGCGACGCCTGGCACGCGCCCGAGAGGCTTCGCTGCGGATCCGCGGGGAGGCGGAGTCCGGCGCCGCCTCCACTGATCCCCGCGCATGAGCCTGGCCCGTCCGGTCCCGCCGCCGTACCCGTCGCGGGGGCCGCGATGGGGCATCCTCGCCGGGGTGCTGGCGGTGGTCGTGGTGATCGCGTACTTCGCCCTGTCGGGGATCGGGAATGCCCTCGTCTACTACCTGACCCCGACCGAGCTGCTGGCCCGTGGTGACGCTGCTGTCGGGGAGACGGTGCGTCTGGGCGGGCTGGTGAAGATCGGCAGCATCGTCGAAGACGGCCAGGAGCTCACCTTCGTGGTGACCGATGGAACAAACGAGATCCGCGTGCATAGCAGCAGGCTGCCCACCCAGTCGTTCCGCGAGGGGATCGGTGCCGTGGTGGAGGGTGCACTGGCAACCGACGGCCACTTCGAGGCGACCCAGGTGATCGTCAAGCACGACGAGAACTACGTGGCGCCGTCCGAGGGCGCTCTCCCCTCGCAGGTCATCGACCCCGGCACATGATCCCGACCCTCGGCCATCTCGCCGTCGTCATCGGTCTGGTGGCGACCCTGTATGCCGCCGGAGCATTCGCGATCGCCGGAGTGCGCGGCGACCGGGCGGTGCTGGCATCGGCCCGCTACGCCATGTACGCCGCCTTCGGCCTGGTCGCGCTTGCCTGCCTGGCGATGGTCGTCTCGCTGCTGACCCACGACTTTTCCGTGCGCTACGTGGCGCGCAACAACGCCACCACCACGCCGCCCTTCTACTCGGTCATCTCGCTGTGGGCCGCGCTCGAGGGGTCGATCCTGTTCTGGACCCTGCTGGCCAGCGGCTGGGCGAGCCTGGTCCTGCATCGGTACCGCGACCGGCTGCCGGCGCTGATGCCGTGGGTCGGCGTCACGCTGGCACTCGGGGTGGCGTTCTTCTTCGCCGTCATGGCCTGGCCGGGCGACCCGTTCGTGCGCATCGCCCCGGTCGGCGCCGAGGGGAACGGCCCGAACGCGCTGCTCCAGAACCACCCGTTCATGGGGCTCCACCCGCCGCTGCTGTACCTGGGCTACACGGGGCTTGCCGTCCCGTTCGCCTTCGGCATGGCCGCGCTCATCACGCGACGCACCGATGATGCCTGGCTAGCCGTGGTGCGCCGCTGGACGCTGGTGCCGTGGATCTTCCTGACGATGGGCATCGTGGCCGGCGGGTGGTGGAGCTACGAGGTGCTGGGCTGGGGCGGCTACTGGGCCTGGGATCCGGTCGAGAACGCGGCGCTGCTGCCGTGGTTGACGGCCACCGCCTTCATCCATTCGTCGATGGTGGCGGAGCGCCGCGGGACGCTGCGCATCTGGACGCACGCCCTGGTGATCGCGACCTTCGTGCTGACCCTGGTCGGCACCTTCCTGACTCGGTCCGGGGTGATCGCCAGCGTGCACGCCTTCACCGCCTCGCCCATCGGACCGTGGTTCGCGGTCGCCATCCTGCTGACCCTGGGGCTGGCGCTGGGACTGCTCCTGTGGCGGCTGCCCGACCTGCGCGACACGCGGCCGCCCGGCGCGGTGGTCAGCCGCGAGTCGGCGTTCCTGTTCAACAACGTGCTCTTCCTGGGGATCACCTTCGCCGTCCTGTTCGGGACCCTCTACCCGATGCTGGTGGAGGCGGCCAGCGGTGCGCGGACCAGCGTCGGCGCCCCGTGGTTCAACCGCATCAACGCGCCGATCTTCGCCGTTCTCCTGTTCCTGACCGGCGTCGGCCCGGCGCTGCCGTGGGGCGGCGCGTCGTGGGCAACGCTCCGCGACCGATTCGCGCTGCCGGTGATCGGTGGCGTCGTGGCGACGGTCGCCGCATGGGCGCTGGGTATCGCCGACTTTGCCGCGCTCGGAACACTGGGACTGGCCGCGTTCGTGCTGACGGTGCTCGGCGACGAGCTGGTCCGCGGCGCCCGCTCCCGTGCCCGCGCACGCGGAGAAGCGCCGGCCACCGCCCTGTGGCGCCTGGCGACGCGCAACCGTCGCCGCTACGGCGGCTACCTGGCCCACGCGGGCATCTGCGTGATGGCCGTGGCGATCGCGATCTCGGCCACGCTCGGATCCGAGACGAGCGCAACGCTGCGCCCCGGCGAGACGATGACCCTGCGCGGCTACACGCTCACTCTCGACGGCCTCGTAACCGAGCCGCTGGCCGACGACGCTCGTGTGCGCGAGACCCGCGCCGAGCTGACCGTCGCCGGGCCACAGTCGGGACCGATGACGGCTGCGCTCCGCGACTACCCCAACTCGACGACCGCCATCGCCACGCCGGCGGTGCGCACCGGGCTGGGCGAGGACCTCTACGTCACGCTGCTCGCCTACGACCCGTCGGTACCCACGGCCACTTTGCGGGTCTTCGTCAATCCCCTCGTGATGTGGATCTGGGCGGGCGGGGCGATCGTGGCGCTGGGCGCCCTCTTCGCCATCTGGCCGGATCGTCGACGGGACGCGCTGCTGGCGGCCGCAACCGCTGCGGCGGCGGCTCGAGCGCCAGGGAAGGCCTGACCGATGCGCCTACCACCGCTGCGCTGGCTCCTTCTGCCGATCCTCATCGTGCCGCTTGCATGGCTCCTCTTCACCGGGCTGGGCCGCGATCCGCGTGAGATCCCGTCGCCGCTGGTCGGAAAGCCGCTCCCCGTGCTGGCCGGGGCGACCCTCACCGGGGAGTCGTTCTCCTCGACGTCACTCCTCGGAACGCCGTTCATCGTCAACGCGTGGGCCAGCTGGTGCATCCCCGCCTGCGTGGACGAGCACCCGGTGCTGATGGACGCCGCCAGCCGGTACGCCGGCAGGCTGGCCGTGCTGGGGGTGCTCTACCAGGACACCCCCGACGGCGCGCGCCGCTTCCTCGTGCGATACGGTGACGGCGGCTGGCCGCACCTGCTCGACCCATCCGGCCGCCTCGCCGTCGAGCTTGGCGTCACCGGGCCGCCCGAGACCTTCTTCGTGGACGCCGACGGGATCGTGATCGCCAAGCAGATCGGCCCACTCACCTTCGAGACGATGGCTGAATACCTCGCCGACCTTGGACTATCCGAATGAGCCGGACTGACCGATGAAGGGGCTGGCCCTTCCCGTCGCGGCGGCCGCGCTGCTGGCGCTCGGCGCGCTGGTCGCGCTGGAGGTGCTGCGCCCCGCCCCCGTCCTGACCCCCGTCGAGCATGGGCTGCGCATCGCCGCCGACCTGCGCTGCCCGGACTGCCAGTCGCTCTCGGTCGCCGAGTCGCATACCGCCGCCGCGGGCGCCATCCGCGAGCAGATCGGCGAGTTGCTGGCCCAGGGGCGGAACGCCGACGAAATCAAGCAGCACTTCGTGAACCGCTACGGCGAGTGGATCCTGCTGGCCCCGGCCGCCGCCTTCGCGTGGTGGCTGCCGCCGTTGGTGGTGGCGACCGCGCTCGCCATCCTGACCGCGTGGCTCCTTGCGGGACGTCGTGCCCGGGCCGGGGCGGTCGAACCGAAGCCAGGGCTCCCCGCAGCGGATCGGCAGCGCATCCGCGACGAGATCGAGCAGCTCGATGCCTGAGATCGGCGAGTGGCTGATCCTGGCGCTGTTCGGCTTCGGCGTTGGCGCGCTGATCGCCGTGCCGTTGCGCCGCCCCGTGGCCCCGGAGCCTGGCGCCACCGATCGTGAGAGCCTCGTGCTGCGGCATCGGCTCGCCCTTGAGGCGCTGATCGACGTCGAAGCGGACCACCG
>JBDSIN010000145.1:0-11660 GCA_039917955.1 Candidatus Limnocylindria bacterium | reverse complement strand
AACCAGGACCCCGACTGGTTGGCAATCGTGGTGCGGGTGCTGGTGTCGGCGCCGGAGTCGGTCGGCAGGGTGTAGCTCTTCTGGGCGGTCACCGCGCCGCTGCTGTTGAACTGGTAGCCGGTGTGCGAGCCGGCCTTGAAGACCAGCGCGGCAGGGGGGCTGTAGGTGGTGGCCGCCGTTGCTGCGGCTGATAGCCTGATCACGTTCGGCGCGACGCTTGGCTCCAGGTACGGTGCGTCCGCGGGGCCGGCCGCGGCCCATCCGCGCCGCGGGTAATCGGAAGACGGCCACTCGGTGAAATCGAACTGGACCTGGTACCAGGCATTGCCGCCGGCATCGATCGGTCCAGCCAGAACGGCGACCAGCGCGTCCCTGGTCAGCTGGTCGATCGCCGAGAAGGAGGTGCCAGCCCCGGATCGGACATTGAGCGTATCGGTCAACACGCGACCGAAGCCGCCGATCGCCAGCGCACTGCCCGGCGCCGGACTCGAGGCGAGCCACGGCTGCTGGTTGCCCTTGAAGTCCGTCGCGGAGACTCGGAACTCGTACGAGTGGCCCGGCACGCCGCCGTAATAGCCGCTCGTCGCTGTGGTGCCGGTCAGCCAGGTGTTCCAGTTGGCCGAAGCAAGATCCCGTACCTGCACGCTGTAGAAAGCCACGCCCGATCCGACATCGGTCGCGGCCCAGCCGACGGGGATGGCGGAAGCATCGGTCAGTGCCGGCAGGATGCGAATGCCACCGTCGGGGGGCGTCGTGTCAGTTACGAACTTGGCGGCCAGCAGGTTCCAGAGCGCGTTGTCCCCCTGGTCCATCAGCAGCGTCCACATGCCGGTGCCAGCCAGCCCGCGGGCATTGACCAAGTCGTACTTGTGGGTCAGCGAGGTAGGGTCGTCGTAGTAGCCCTGCACCCAGGTGGCCTTGGCGGAGTCGTAGTAGGTGAACCACGGCACCTTGCCGACATCGTCCCAGCGTCGTCCGTATGTGGCAGCGAGGTCGCGGGCCCCGGTGTAGTAGTAGGCCTTCGACGCCCCCGATGCGCCGGAGCGCGTCGGGGAGTTCAGTGCATCGCTGGTCGTTTGCCAGGTGCGGCCGTAGTACGGGACGCCCCAGATGATCTTGCTGCCCGGCATGAGCGACAGGAAGTCATCGACCGAATCGGTCACGTCGAGGATGTACGGCGATTCCATGGGCGCCACGCCGCCGGCGCGGGACGAGCCGGACCAACTGTAGTCATAGCCCATCACGAACAGCGCATCGGCCGCCCCATCAGCGGTCAGGGCCGCCACGTCATAGCCGGTCGACCAGGTGGCCGCGCCGGCCGTTGTGTCGACGGTCAGGTATGAGCCGACGCCGGCGGCCACCAGCCCTGCCTTGAGCTGGCGCACGAAGCTGGTGTACTGGTCACGCTGCGCGGTGTAAACCGGCTCAAAGTCCAGGTTGACGCCGTCCGCGTTGCGGTCACGCACGGCGGACACGATGTTGTTGACCAGGGCGGTCCGCGCGCTCGCATTGCCGAGGAGAGCGGCCTGCTCCGCGCCGCCATCCCACGCCATCATGGTGATGGTCAGGACCACGCGCACACCCCGGGCATGGGCTGCATTGGTGACATTGGTCATGGCACTTGAATTCCAGCCACTCCAACCTGCCGTTGGGGTTCCGCCGCTTGATGTCGCTAGGCTCCCGTCGGAGCGCGCTGCGACACCGAAGTAGGCGATGGTGGTGACAAGCTGGTATTGCATCCACTGCAGCGCGGCGTCGCTGAGCATCCAGTATGGGAGGAAGCCGAATACCTCCTTGCGCATGCCGTTCGGCAACGTTGTCGCCGCCAGCGTGGCAAACGCGGCGCCAGGAGTCGCGAGGCCGAGCGAGTAGACCGTGGCGTCAGGGCCGGGCGCTGTAGACAGGGATGCGACGCTTTGGCCCATTGGCTGCGGGCGGGCCCCCGGGGTAAAGGCGGGACGGTCGTTGCCGTGCTCAGCCAACATCTGGGCCTGCACCGACGACTCCTGGACCCATGCCGGCTTGATCGGCAGCACCTTACCGCTCGGGAGAGTGACGGGGCCGTTCCCGCGAAGCGGGGGCACCACCGACGAGGGAGGCATGGGGGAGGTCGGCCCGGCGGCAAGCACGCGGACCGGCATTGAGACCGCGCCAGTCATGACCGCCGTCAGGACCGCGATTACAAAGATTCGACTCTTCATCTCTTGGACCACCAACTGGATCAGATTGCGCGGCGTGGGCTTCCGCCCAACCGCTCCGGTCTCCACCGTACCCATGCAGACTGGCTCGTACCATGGTACGAATGGGGTCCACTGTCGGCGGCAATGCCCACCGGAGGTTGACCTAGTTGGGGGGCAGGAACAGCGCGCTCGACTCTTGCAGCCAGTAGCCGGCCCAGATGCCGTTGGTGACGTAGAACCAGGCTCCCGGCTGATTGGCGATCGCCGCGCGCATGCTGGTGTTGGCGCCGGAGTCGGATCCCAACGTGTAGGTCTTCTGGGCGGTCACCGCGCCGCTGCTGCTGAACTGGTAGCCGGTGTGCGAGCCGGCCTTGAAGACGAGGGCTGCGGCCGGGTTGTAGGTGGTCGCGCCGGGCGGCGGCGCGGGCGGCGCCAGAGGAGTCCCGAAGCCGCCTTCGGGCTTCGCGAGCGGGTTGCCGGCAAACGCGAAGAGGTAGTCGAGGCTGCCGCCGCCCCAGCGCGAAGTGCGCTGGATCCAGATCTCCGCATTGCTGACATCCGGGTGCGCGAAGTGGCGCTGCGCCGCCTCGTCGTACCCATTCGCGGCCCGCGTGATGTCCGCGTACGTCAACGACGGGTTGCGCAGGATCGATGTGACCAACCCGGCGGTCCCGAGATCGCTGGCGTAGTAGGCCGATGCGCCGGCAGCCAGCGCCGGGTAGGAGTAGTTGCGCACGCGCTCGTAGGCGACCGACTCGGTGGCCGGCGTGTCCCAGGACTCGCTGGCGCCAGGGGCGTAGCAGGCGTTGCCATAGATCATCACCCAGTTCGGGGCGGGGCTGATCCCGTCGGTATTGGTGCTACCGCCGCAGTAGTTCCACTGCGCGGCGCCGTCGGAGCTGGTCAGCGTGCCGAGGATGGCCTTCTCGCCGCAGTAGACCATGGTGCTGGACCAGCTGTCGCCGTCGCCGGCACCGGCGGTCCGGTTGAGGCCCCAGCCGTTGACCCGGTCGCGGTTCTCGGTGCTGCTATACGGACTCGGGTAGCCGTTGCCGTGGCCCATGTAGATGACGATGTTGGCGCCGTTGACGGCTGCCCTGACGTTGGCCCAGGTGGCGTTCGGCGAGTAGACCTTCACGACCGTGGCACCGGCTGCCTCGGCGGCGGCGGCGGTGCGATCGGCGTCCTGGCGGTAAGAATCGGTCCCGGTCCCAAGCGGGCCGACGATGATGGCCACCTTCTGGGGTGCCACCACGGCCGCGGCAGGGACTGCACTGAACACCGACGCAGTCAGCGTCAGGGCGGCGATTGCGGCGACACGGAAGCGGTACGGCAACGGGTTGTCCTCGTTTCGGGCGCTGCCGATGCGCGGGTTGGGCGGCAGTGCTCCAGCCCAACCGTAGGGGCGGCAAGGTGGGATGCCCATGCCTCGATGGTCAGACCGGGGCGCGGCGATGGGGCCATGTGCGCGCAGGCAACCCCCCGTAGGCCACCGGCAGACGTCCCGCCGCGGCTGTGACCTAATCCTGCGTAAAGGCCAGGATCACCAGCAGCCGGTCGGCCTGTTCGAAGTCGAGCGCAGGGCGCAGGAAGGCGGTCTCGGTAAGCGCATTCGCATCCTGTTGCAGCGCAACCACCGTGCCAATCAACAGGCCCCGCGGATACGGGCTCCGCGCCGTGGCAGAACCGTCCTCACTCAGGGTCAGGCCGGCGGTGATGATCGTGTCACCGACGGCGAGCGCGTCGGTGACGCGCACCTGGACCATGACCAGCTGGCCGCCCAGTTGGCCCTCGACGAGGCCGAGGGCGCGGGTCTGCTGATCGAGCGCAACAACGCGGGAACGCGTGTCCACCACCAGCCGCACCGTGGCGGTGTCCCGTGCCACGGCCACCACCATCCCGGCGAGCGCCCCGCGCCCGACCGCCGATCCGACGACGGGCATGCCAACGGCGAGCCCGTCCGCGGTGCCGGCATCGATCCCCACGTCCCAGGTGAAGTTGCCTGGGTCACGTCCCATGATGCGCACCGGGAGCAGGTCCATCTCCAGCGACGTCGTCAGCCCGAGCAGGCCGCGCAGCTCCTCGTTCTCGATGGCCGCCTCGCGCAGTTCGGCGAGCCGCTGCTCGGCGCCGGCCAGCTCACTCCGCAGACGGTCGTTCTCGGTCCGCAGTCGGTCGATCTCGCCAACGGCGGCGAACAGGTCGGCGACCCCCTCGGTGGCGCCCGCCAGAACGCTGCGCACCGGATCGAGCGCGCGCGCAGCAGCACCCTGGAGCGCGATGGCCGGCTCGGTGCGCGACGTCAGGAGCAGCAGCAGCGAGACCACCGTGAACGAAGCGAACCAGAGTCCACTCCGAGAGCGCCGATGCGGGCTGCCGCTCATGCTTGCTCCACCGATGGCGGCCCTTCGGTCAGCGCGGCGCGCGGCTGAACTGCTCGCTGACCATGACACGTTCGAGCGTATCGAGCTCCTCGAGCACCCGTCCGGTGCCGCGCACCACGCAGGTGAGCGGATCATCGGCGATGTGCACCGGCATCTGCGTCGCCTCGGCGACCCGCTTGTCGAGGCCGATCAGCAGGGCGCCGCCGCCGGCGAGGACGATCCCCTGGTCCATGATGTCCGCCACCAGCTCAGGCGGCGTCTCCTCGATCGTCTCCTTGATCGCGTCGATGATCTGCATCACGGAGGGTTCCAGCGCCTCGCGGATCTGCTCGCTGCTCACCTCGATGCTGCGGGGGAGTCCGGTCAGCAGGTCGCGACCACGGAAGGTGACGGTCCGCTCGTCGGGCGTCGGGTAGGCAGACCCGACGGCGATCTTGATCTCCTCGGCGGTCCGCTCGCCCATCAGCAGGTTGTATTCGCGTCGCGCGAATCCGACGATATCCACGTCCATCTCGTCGCCCCCGATGCGGATCGATCGGCTGACCACGATCCCGCCGAGGCTGATCACGGCCACCTCGGTGGTGCCGCCGCCGATGTCCACGATGAGCGAGCCGGTCGGCTCGGAGACGGGCAGGCCGGCGCCGATGGCGGCGGCCATCGGCTCCTCGATCAGGCGCGCCCAGCGGGCTCCGGCGTTGATGGTGGCGTCGCGGACGGCACGCTTCTCGACCTCGGTCACGCCCGACGGTATCCCGACCAGGACGCGCGGCCGCGGGATGCGGGCGTATCGGTCGTGGACCTTCTGGATGAAGTACCGAATCATCTGCTCGGTCACATCGAAGTCGCTGATCACGCCGTCACGAAGGGGCCGGATGGCCACGATGTTCGCCGGAGTGCGTCCGACCATACGCTTGGCCTCCGCGCCGATGGCGAGCACGCGTTTGGTGCGGGTGTCCATGGCCACCACGCTCGGCTCGGAGATGACGATCCCGCGGTGGCGCACGGTGACGAGCGTGTTGGCGGTGCCGAGGTCGATCCCGACGTCGTGCGAGAGGAGTCCGAGCAGACCGTCGAGGATGCCCACGGTGCCTCCGATGGGGTGCCGATGGAGATGGCGATGGATGCGTCAGCGCGCGCCTGGACGCTGCGCCAAGGATGACGGATCGGTCCCGCCGGAGCAATGCCGATCTGGCGACGCTGCCACGCTCGGGTATGGTGTAGGTGATGCCTCCACCTCAGCGCGACGGCCACAGCCCCGCGCCGCCACTGATCGCGAAGGACGACCTGCGGCGCCTGGCCGACGGCACCCACCCGCGCCCGTGGGAGGTGCTGGGGGCGCACCTGCGCACGATCGACGGGGTCGCGGGGGTGACCTTCAGCGTCTGGGCGCCGAATGCCCGCACCGTGAGCGTCGCCCAGTCCGACGAGTCCGACGAGTCCGGTGACGCTCGTCTCCCCATGCTGAGGATCGGCGAGTCGGGAGTCTGGGCGGGATTCGCTCCCGCCATGTCTGCCGGGGATCGCTATGAGTTCGCGGTGACCGGCGCCGACGGCCGCACCCAGTTGCGGGCCGACCCGATGGCCCGCTGGGCGTCACTTCGCCCCGCGACCGCCTCGCGTGTAGCTGGCCCGGCGTCGCACGACTGGGCCGATGGTGAGTGGATGCGCGCGCGAGGCGCGCGTGACCCCCATCGGTCACCGATGCGCGTGTACGAGGTCCACCTGGGCTCGTGGCGTCGCCGGCCAGACGGCGGCTGGCTCTCCTACGCCGAGGTCGGTCCCCTGCTCGCCGCGCACTGCCGGCGCCTGGGATTCACGCACGTGGAGCTGCTGCCGATCGCGGAGCATCCGTTCGACGGTTCGTGGGGCTACCAGGTCACCGGCTTCTATGCCCCGACCGCCCGCTTCGGCGCCCCCGACGACCTGCGGTCGATGGTTGATCTCCTCCACCGGGCCGGGATCGGGGTGATCCTCGACTGGGTACCTGCTCATTTCCCGAAAGATGCCCACGCGCTGGCCCGCTTCGACGGCGGCGCCCTCTACGAGCACGCCGACCCGATGCGCGGCGAGCACCCCGACTGGGGGACCCTGGTCTTCGACTACGGACGGCCGCAGGTGCGCAACTTCCTCGTGGCGAACGCCCTCTATTGGCTCGACGAGTTCCATTTCGATGGCCTCCGCGTCGATGCGGTCGCCTCGATGCTGTACCTCGACTACTCCCGCCGACCCGGACAATGGCGCCCGAACGTTGACGGCGGCAAGGAGAACCTCGAGGCGCTCTCCTTCCTGCGCGAGCTGAACGATCGGGTGCACCGGACCGTCCCCGGCGCGGTCACCATGGCCGAGGAGTCGACCGCCTTCCCCGGAGTGACCCGCGCCACGGACCAGGGAGGCCTCGGCTTCGACCTGAAGTGGGACATGGGCTGGATGCACGACACGCTCGACTACTTCAAGCGCGCCGCCGATGCGCGCGGCAAGCATCGACAGCGCGTCACATTCCGCGGCCTGTACCTCGGGACCGAGCGGTGGCTCCTGCCGCTCTCCCACGACGAAGTGGTCCACATCAAGGGGTCGCTGCTCGGCAAGATGCCGGGCGACGAGGTGCAGCGCTTCGCGAGCCTTCGCTCGCTGCTGGCCAACCAGCTGGGACAGCCCGGCAAGAAGCTCCTCTTCATGGGAGCTGAGCTTGCGCCCGCCGGCGAATGGGATCACGACAGCGAGCTGCCCTGGGCGGCGGCCCGCGACGACGCGCGGAGGGTCGGCCTGGCCCGATGCGTGGCCGACATGGGCGCGCTGTATCGCGACCACCCCGCGCTGTGGCAGGGCGACGAGGATCCTTCAGGTTTCAGCTGGATCGATATCGGCGGGGAGGACGGGACGACGTTCGCCTGGCTCCGCCGCGGTGCGACCTCCGATGGCGCAGTCGACCACGTGGTGGTCGTGCAGAACCTCGGGCCATCGGAGCGGCGCGGCTACCGGCTGGGACTGCCCTTCGCCGGCGACTGGCGCATTGCCCTCGATACCGATGCACGTCGCTACGGTGGGTCGAGCGCCGATCGGCGACGACGCGTCGTGGCCGAGTCGGTACCCTGCGGTGACCTGCCGGCTTCGGCGACGATCACCCTGCCGGCGCTGGGAACGATCTTTCTCCGACCTGAGGCGGACTAGGCTCTGGGGCGGTCGGTCGCCATGGTGGCGGCGAGGCGGGCTACGAACGGATCAGCCTCGAGCTCCTCGATCGGACGCGGGAGCCCGATCGACCAATTCTGCCGCGCCGGCATCACCGTCCCCGGCAGGTTGACCCGCTCCTCGACGACGAGCGCGTCTTCCAGCGTTGCGGCGATCACCGCCGACGGACTGGCGGAGAGCGCCGCGTGCGCCGCCAGGATGACCTCGCAGGGGTCGGCCTCGGGGGGCTGACCGGCTACCACCTGCAGGCGGGCCCGGAGCATGGCCATGCCGGCGACGTCGGGGGTCACACCGGCACGCTGCTGGTCGGTGAGGTCCGAGCCGCTCCATAGGCCTGCCACCGTCGGCAGGTCGTGGGTCGTGATCAGCGCCTGGGCCGACCAGGGGTACTCCGACGGCGGGACGTCCTCGAAATAGACCAGCCGCATCGACAGGATCTGCCGATCGGCGAGGGTCTGGCGGACACCCGGCTCGATCGTTCCCAGGTCCTCGCCCACCACCCATGCCCTGGCTCGCTCGCTCTCCAGCGCGAGCACGGCCAGCAGTTCGGCCGACGGGAAGCGCACGTAGGCACCTTCTCCAGACGATCGCCCGGCCGGGACCCACCAGCCTCGAAAGAGCCCCGCAACATGGTCGATCCGCAGTCCGCCCGCGTGCCGAAGTGACACGCGCAGGGTGTCGATGAAGGGTCGGTACCGCGCCGCGCGGAGGCGGTGCGGGACAAATGGCGGCAGGCCCCAATCCTGGCCATCGAGCGCGAGGAGATCCGGCGGCGCACCCATGCTGGCACCCTGCGCCAGCTGTCCCTGCCACGACCAGGCGTCAAACCCGCCCGGATCAAAGCCGATCGGCAGGTCGTGGACCAGGCGAGGCCCCTGGCTCCCCGCCGCCCGAAGCTGCTCATCGAGGAGCCACTGCACCCACTCGTGGAACGCGAGGCGGCCGGCCGCAGCGGCCGCCTCCTGCGCCACGGCTGGCGAGCCGGGATGTCGCAGGTCGTCCGGCCAACGGCGCCAGTCGCCGCCGAAGCGCTCAGCGATGACGGAGTAGGTCGCCCACTGGCGCAGTGACGCGCCCAGCTCGTCGCGGAGAGCGGCAACACCCTGCTCCACGGCGGGCCGGCTGCCGGCGCCCGATGCCCAGATCTGCTCCAGCGCTCGCTGTTTCAGTGGCAGGACCCGGACACGGTCGACGATTCGCTCCGCGTTCAGCGCCTCCCCCGCTCTCGCCAGCGGCTCGAGCTCGTCAGCGATCGCTTCCGCCCCGGGGATGGAATCGATGGCCAGGTGGAGCGGGTTGCGAAAGCGGCGGGTGCCGGGGTAATACGGGCTCGCCTCCGGGTCCGGACCAGGAGCCGGCGCACCGAGCGGGCTGACTTGCAGCAGGCCGGCGCCGAGGCGCGACGACCAGCTGGCCAGCGTGCGCAGATCGTCCAGATCGCCGATCCCCCAGCTCCGCCTCGAGCGAGCCGTGGCAAGTTGCACAGTCCAGCCCCATGTCCGCAGGTCGGCCGGCAGGTAACACTGAGACGGCGCGCACAGCAGAAGCTGCTCACCGGCGTCGGTGCGCAGCTCGTGGTAGCCGTGTGGCAGATCCCGCGGCAGGCTGGCCGTCATGCCCAGATCGGTCCCGTCCTCGAGCGTCAGATGTCCGGGTCCGGGGAGTCGGTCGCCGGCGCTCACCAGGCGAACCGGGTCAACCGCCGATGGCGACGCGCCGACGGGATCACCACGCATCGTTTCCGCGAGCGCCGCGCGCGATTCGGCCGAGACGGTGCGGGACCGGCCCCACGCGTCGGTCCAGGTCGGTTCGATCGGGTCTGCGCGCTCGCTCATCTGGACCGGGCTCGACGGCCCGGCGCGCCGAGGCGACGGATGGTGAAGACGCGGTACGGCAGCCGGCGCGGGTCGAGTTCGACCACCACATCGGCGCCGCGCAGCCGACGCGACCGCCCGGTCAGCAGATCGACCATCAGGTACGGCTCGTCCCAGCCGATGCCGATCGCCGGCAGGTCCGGGTGCAGGATCGCCCGGTCGGGGGTGGACGGATCGCAGTTCACGGCCACGTAGACCGGGTCGCGCCAGTGCCGAGGCTGCCCGCTCAGTGGGTCGATCGCTCCGTCGGGCAGCGCCTTGCGATAGAAGAGCGTCCGCTCGCCGGTGACGTGCTGGAACTGGAGGTTGTCGTAGAGGCGCAGTGCCGGCCACTCGCGCCGCGCGCGATTCAGGCCCGTGATGAGCGACTTGATGTTCGGCCTGGCGCTCCAATCACGCGCGCGGATCTCGTACTTCTCCGAATGCGCGTATTCCTCGCGGCCAGGCAGCCGACCCTGTTCGCACAGCTCGAAGCCCGAGTAGATGCCCCAGTTGGGCGAGAGCGTCGCGGCCAGCACCGAGCGGATCTCGAAGGCGGGCCTGCCGTGATCGAGATGGTGTGGATTGATGTCCGGCGTGTTCGGCCACAGGTTGCCGCGGAAGTAGTCGCGCATCTCCCCCGCCGTCAGCTCGGTGAGGTACGCGCGCAGTTCGTCGCGGCTCTCGCGCCAGGCGAAATAGGTGTAGCTCTGCGTGAAGCCCGCCTTGGCCAGCGCCCGCATCATCTTGGGTGCGGTGAATGCCTCGGCAAGGAAGATGACCTCCGGGTGCGTGCGCCGCACTTCACCAATCAGCCACCGCCAGAAGGCGACCGGCTTGGTATGCGGATTATCGACCCGAAAGATCCGCACGCCGCGCTCGATCCAGGTCTGGATCACCTCCAGCCAGGCGTGCCAGAGCGCCCGGCGAGCGGCGGGGTCGGTCCCGGCAAAGTCGAACGGGTAGATGTCCTGGTACTGCTTCGGGGGGTTCTCGGCGTAGCGGATCGTCCCGTCGGGCAGGTGGCGGAACCACTCCGGGTGCTCGTGGACCCAGGGATGATCGGGCGAGGCCTGCAACGCCAGGTCGAGTGCGACCTCCATGCCGTGCCCCTCCACCGCGGCGCGGAAGTACTCGAACGCCTCGAGCCCGCCGAGTTCGGGCGCCACGGCGTCGTGTCCGCCGTCAGCCGAGCCGATCGCCCACGGGGAGCCCGGGTCATCGCGGCGCGCCTTCACCGTGTTGTTGCGCCCCTTGCGGTTGGTTCGGCCGATCGGGTGAATCGGCGACAGATAGACGACATCGAACCCCATCGCCGCGATGTCGGGGAGGCGCCACTCGGCGTCGCGCAGGGTGGTGGCGGTCGGGTGTCCAGGGTCTCGGCCCTGCGACCGAGGAAAGAGCTCGTACCACGCCGAGAAGCGGCCGCGCTCACGATCGACGATCAGCGACAGCTCCTGGTCGTATCGCGTGGCGGAAACGCGATCGGGGTGTCGGCGCGCCGTAGCCACCACGTCGGGGCCGGAGAGCGCCGCCGCGCGCGTCACGTCGGACCGTGCGCGGCCCGATCGGGCGAGAGCCGCTCGCAGCGTCGCCGCGTCTGAACGGCCGGCCCGAATGGTCGCGGCACGCTCGGCAGCGGCGGCGACCAGGAGACGGCCCTCGGCCACCTCGACAGAGACGGGCACCCCGGCAGCGAGCTTCTTGGCCACGACCGCCTCCCACGAGCCGATGGCGTCGCGCCAGGCCTCGATGGTGTACCGGTGCGCGACGTTGCGGGTCAGCGGCAGCGAGCCGCTCCATCGGTCGTTGTCGACGTGGCGCATCGGCGTCTCGCTCCAGCCGGCCTCGTCCTCGGCTCGGACGAGCAGCGCCGCGTCGAGCAGGTCATGGCCGTCGGCGAAGATGTCGGCCGTCACGCGCAGGGTGTCGCCGACCACGCGCTTCACGGCGTGGCGTCCCCCGTCGATCTCCGGCTCGACCCGCTCGATGATGATGCTGCGCCGGGTGCCAACCTCGACGGACGCGGGTTCAAGTAGCTGCTGGCGCAGCGC
>JBDSIN010000144.1:0-26426 GCA_039917955.1 Candidatus Limnocylindria bacterium | reverse complement strand
AAGCCGAAGAGGAGCAGCACCAGCGCGGCGAAGAAGATGGTAGAGCCAACCGCCTGGCGTCCCCGCAGTTCGGCCAGGGCGTCCTTGCGAGCGATCGCCAGGGCGATGGTCGCGTTGCGGCGCAGGGCGCTCATCGGCTCGTCCCCAGCGGCGTCGCGTAGGAGGGGATCACCGGCACGAGCGCGCCGGCTCGCACGCCACTGCCGCTCACCGCGGCGACCAGCCCGCCGTGGAGTCGGACCGTGGCATCGGCGGCGCGAACGACGCGATCGGCCTGGTGCGAAGCGACCACCACGGTGATCCCGAACTCGTGCCAGAGGCCTAGCAGCCGATCAACCAGCGCCATCCCGTCCTCGTCGAGCGCGGCGTGGGGCTCGTCCAGCAGGACCAGCGACGGGCGCGCCACGAGGAGGCGGGCCAGGGCGAGCCGCTTGCGCATCCCCGCCGAGAAGGTGCCGACGCGGTCGTCCGCCACCGGGGCCAGCCCGACTTCAGCGATCGCTCGGTCCGCCACCGTCGCGACCTCGCCACCGGACCAGCCGAGCATGGTGGCGGCGAAGCGCAGGTTCTCAGACGCGGTCAGGTCGTCGTACATGCCCGATGCGTGCGACAGGTAGGCGACGCGGGTGCGGATGATCTCCGGATGGCGCAGTGCGTCCACCCCATCGATGAACAGCCCCCCGAACGACGGACGGATGGCGGTGGCCAGGATCCGCAGCAGGGTCGTCTTGCCGGCGCCGTTGGGGCCCAGCAGCGCCACCGTGCGCCCGGCCTCGATGCGCAGGGACACGCCCGCGAGCGCGGCGCTGCGTCCGAAAAGGCGCGCGAGCCCATCGGTGTCAACGGCGGGGGGTGGCGATCCGTGCGCTCCGCCGAGGCGGGGCGCGACGTAGATGGTGGTCTGCGGCATGCTCGACGGGCGGCGATGATGGACGGGGCCGAGTGTGCGGCCCGTGCACGGTCGCGTCAAATCTGCGGAGCGACACTCGAAACCGGTCGCGTATGTACCAGTAAGGTGCGTCCTGCGCAGGACGCGACCGCCACCAGGGAGCAACCGCATCATGAACCCCCGACTACCCTCTCGATACTGGATGGCGCTGACGCTGGTCGCGGCGCTCGTCATCCTGGGAACCGCCTGTACCTCGGGCAGGGGAGGGTCGCCGACCTCCTCGGCAACCGCCTCTCCTGCGCCGGCGGCCAGCACGCCCGCGGAGGCAACCGATCCGCCGTCCACCGCCGCGACCGACCCTCCGAGTGTCGATGTGACCGTCGTCACCATCCGCAGTCGCTCCTTTGGACCGGCCGAGATCACGGTGGCGATCGGCGAAGTGACATTCACGAATGCCGACAGCCTCCCCCACACCGTGACGGAGGGCGAGAATGGCGCGGCTGCAGCGGGCGCCCGGTTCGACGACGTGATCGACTCGGACGCCACGATCGTGATCACCTTCGCGGAGCCCGGCGACTACCACATCACCTGTCAGTTCCACCCTTCCATGCACTTGCTGGTCCATGCGCAGTAGGCAGTTGAGCACAGAGAGCTGATCGGCTTCCGGTGCGACCGATGCTCAGCCTCTGGTGCGCAGCGCGCGAAGGCTGGCCGTCAGGCCGATCAGGAGCAGGAACAGCCCCGCCAGACTCAATGGTCCGACCGGGTAGCTCCTCCTTGAAATGCGTCGCAGCGGAGCCAGGCGGGCCGCGCTCGCACCGGTTCGTACGCTGGCAGTTACGGAAGCCGATGCGGTTGACCCTCCCGAAGGCCGGTGCTATCGTCCGGCGCCTGATGAACGCCGCGCTCAGCGATCGGTCACGGCGGCGTCGGCGAACCGGCATCGGTCAGGCCGCGGCGTGACGGTCGGCCCAGTCCTCGATCGACGTAACCGGCGGCGTACCCCATGAGGGGCGATCCACCGGCGACTGGCGTCTTCGAGGCAATCTATGACGAGCACGTCGTGCCCATCTACCGCTTCATTCATGCCAGGGTCGGCAACCGTCCCGACGCGGAGGATCTCACCGCACAGGTGTTCATGCGCGCCGTCGAGCAACTCGACACGAGCCGCGACCGCGGCCAGGTGACCGCCTGGCTGTACCGGGTAAGCCAGAACCTGATCGCCGACTACTGGCGCGCCCTCTACCGGCTGCCGGTGATCGGCACGGAGCAGGTCGCTCCCGGCTGGGAGCCGGCCGCGCCGGATGCCACGCCAGGCGCGCACGGCGAAACGGCCCAGGACACCGCCGCAGCCCGGGTCCGATCACTGCTGCGGAGCCTGCCGGAGCGGTACGCGCAGGTGCTCGAACTGCGTTTCCTCCAGCGGCTGAGCGTGGCGGAAACCGCGACCAGGATGGGGGTCACCAACGGCAACGCCAAGGTGCTCCAGTACCGGGCGCTGCGCATGGCGGCGCTCCTGGACGAGTCTCATGACTGACGATCGAGAACCGACCGCGCCGAACGAGACCGGAGACGAGCCTGGCGCCGAGCGATTCGACCGGTACCTTGACGCCCTGCTCGGCGGTGCGCGTCCGTCACCCGACGATGTGGGGAACCAAGACGAGGCCGAGATGGCCCACGTTGCTGCCGAGATGGCCGCCGCAGCCGATCCGGCAGGCGGCGCACCGGATCCTGCGTTTGTGAACCAGCTGCGCCGCAAGGTTCGTGACGCGGACCGCGGGATCGCAACCGTGACCGAGCCGCTGCCCATCCGTCCGGTGACGCCGGAGACGCCCATCGGCCGGGTGCGCGTGACGCGGCGCCAGGTCCTGCAGACTGGGCTCGGCGCGGCGGCCGGCGTCGCTGCCGGGGTACTGGGGACCAGCCTGCTGCGCGGCGAGCCGACGTTTCGGGACCCGATCTGGGACGACGGCATCGCGCTGGTGGCAGGCGAGGGCATCTGGGTGCCGGTTGCCACCCTCGCCGAATTGCCGCGTGGGGCGGCCGTTTCGTTCACCACGCCGGCGTTCAACGGGTACGTGGTGAATGACGACGGTGAGATTCGCGCGCTGAGCTCGGTCTGCACCCACATGGGGTGCACGCTCCAGTATCGAGCTGAGTGGCGCGACCTCCGCTGCCCCTGCCACGCGGCCAGCTTCAACCTCGCCGGCGAGCTCGCCAACAGCCGCGCCGCCTGGCAGGCCGCCGGCCCATACCGCGGCGACGCGCAGGCGTACCCGATCGAACTGCCACCACTGATCCGCCCCGCCGTGAAGGTAGAGGGCAAGCAGGTCTTGGTCTGGACGGCGCGCGTATGACGCGACGGTACCGGAAGGCCCCATCCGTCCACAGGAGGTGACCACGATGTTCGAGAACCCCCTCGAGCAGCCCCGCCGACACCGACAGGGGATCGGTCTCAGCCTTGTCGCGATGGCCCTTGCACTCGCGGCGTGCAGTGACAGCAGTCCGTCGGTATCCGCCTCTGCCTCCGAGTCCGCCGCCGGTCCTCCGTCCGCGGCCCGCTGCGCCGACACACCCGATGGTTCGCCAAGTGCCACGGTGCAGATCGCCGGCTCTGCGTTCGGCGACGAGGTGACGGTCGCAGCGGGGCAAGCCGTGGTCTTCACCAACCAGAACGGCGCCGGCCACACGATCACCGAGGGGACGGGAGGTCAGCCCGCCGATGGAGCCTGCGTGGACGAGTCGATCGGCGGCGGCCAGAGCGTGATCGTCACCTTCAACGCGCCGGGCGACTCCCAGATCACCTGCAAGATCCACCCCAGCATGCAGACAGCCGTCCACGTCGAGTAGTGTCGGGCTTCGATTGACCCCTCTCCGGGGCGGTGCTATCGTCCGCCGCCCATGGAGGCCGCATGAGCCACCCCGTCGCCGAGGATCGTCCCGTTGAGCATGGCGACGCGCTCAACCTGATCCGCTCGGCCATCGCCGAAGCCCCGGGTCCCGGCGCGGCTGCCCAGAAGGCGGTGGACCTGCTCCACGAGCGCTTCAGTCATTACGACTGGATCGGCATCTACTGGGTCGACCTCAACGGGACCGATCTGGTGCTCGGCCCCTGGACCGGTCCCGAAGCGACCGAGCACACCCGGATCCCGATCGGGGTGGGCATCTGCGGGGCGGCGGCGGCATCGGGCCAGACCGAGATCATCGACGACGTCAACGCCGACCCGCGGTACCTGGCCTGCTTCAGCACCACGCGCAGCGAGATCGTGGTGCCGATCTTCGCCGAGGGGAGTGTCGTGGGTGAGATCGACATCGACGGGTCGGACCTGGCCGCCTACGACCAGACCGATGCCGACTTCCTGGAGGAGATCGCGGCGCTCCTGGCGCCGCTTCGTCCCCGCGCCTAGCCGCCGACCAGCTGGACCAGGTAGCCGACGATGTACGGCACCGCCAGCGCCACCACCACCGCGGTCAGCAGCAGGCCCACGTACCCCAGGTAACGCAGGTTCGGCGGTTCGGGGTGTTCCGGCGGCGGTGTCGTTCGCCGCGCGAGCCGCGACGGACGCCGCGGCGGCCGGTGCTCGTAGGGGTGCGGGTGGAGGTCGGGCATGCGCGGGCTAGCCCAGACGCTCGACGGCGCCCAGGATCGCGCGCAGCCGCGCGTGGCGCGCCTCGCGGTCAGCGGCGTAGCGCTCGATCGCGGCGAGGATGTGCCCCGGTCCCAGGTGTGCCTCGTCCATCACCTCGTCGACGGTGCCGCCGGTCCGCCAGCGGTCGTCCCAGTCCGATGAGAGCGAGTAGTCCTTGGCGATCGGCCCGTCAACGAAATCGGTCATCAGCTTGAAGGCGCGGTTGGTGATGGCCATCCCGTCCCAGCGGTCCGACGCGGAGCAGATCCGCTCACGGTAGGCAGCATCCTGGCGGCGGAAGAGCTGCGGGCTGATGGCCGCCACGATCCGCACGTTGATCCCCGCCCTGTCCAGCCCGGGCAGGATCTTCACCACGTTGGCGGTGGTGACCGTGCCCTGCACGTACACCGTGCCGGCCGATGGCGACCCCGGCCGCGCGTCACGGATCAGGTAGGCGCCGCGGGCCGCGTCGAAGTGCGAAGCCATCCCCAGCGCGGCACGGTCCGGGATCTCGACCGGGGGTCGAGTGAGGTGCAGTGCGACGATGGGAACATCGGTCGCCAGTGCTGCGGCCAGCACCACCGGCACCTCGTTGTACTCCCACGGGTGCAGGTCGATGATGTGACCCTCGGGGAAGAGCTGCGTGACGCCGGTCTCGAAGATGCCGAAGTGCGTCCGCGAGTCCTCGGCCGTCTCGGGGCCGGAGTGGCCGGCCACCCAGATCACCTTGCCCAGCTTCAGCTCGCAGTCCTGCGCCAGCTGCGAGAAGAGGCGCATCGGTCCGTACTTGAGGTACGAGAACGAGCCGTAGGTCGAGCAGGCGCCCCAGAACCCGTTGAACGACTTCATCGGGTCCGACGACAGGTTGACCGTGGCCAGGCCGACCATCAGCCCCGCGTTGGTGAACTCGGTGATCTCCTGGGGGAGCAGCGCGCCACGGGGGTTCGTGTCACGCTGGTACCAGCCCCAGCCGGGCATCTCGCCGAAGTCCTTGGCGAAGCCGGCGATGTTGGTCGAATCGGCCAGATCGGCAGAGCACGCGATCACCAGCGGCCGTCCGTACTCCGCCTTGGCGAAGGCATTGATCCACGAGCCCCACGCGGCCAGCGCGGCGCGGTTGGGGGCACTCTCGCCGGGCTGCTTCCAGATCGACGGTGGGTAGGCGGTCACGTCGGTGATCCGCGGATCGTCGAAGATCTTCGACTCGCGGTCGTCCAGGTTGAACCCCTCGACACGGTCGGGGACTGAGTTCGCCACCTCGATCAGCCGGTCGCTGATCGCGTCCACCACGGCCGTGTTGCGGCGGAGCACGCCGACGGCGACCTCGAAGTTGCGGCGCGCCTGCACCTCGCGCTCGGCGGCATCGGCCGGGGCAGGCTGATCGACACCGTCGTAGGAGACTCCGTGGCGCTCCATGAACGCCTTGCGCACCGCCCAGAATTCGGGTGAGTTCATGGCGTGCGGCGAGCCGTGGCTCTTGTTGTCGTACTTGCCATAGCCGCGCCCCTTGCGGGTCTTGAACCAGGCGACCGATGGCCGGCGCTCCGGGTTCTCGCCGCGCGCCGCTTCGAGCACGGCACGCGTGACCGGCGCCCACTCTGAGCCCTCCGTGGTCCCGTTGACGCGCCAGTCGTAGGCACCGAACCAGCTCTCCGGCGTACCGGGCACGACCGATGAGATGGCCGGGTCGTCGATCCCGTAGTCGTTCCAGTCGACCAGGAAGACCAGGTTGTTGAGCCCGAGCCCCCACGCCGTGTTGCGCGTCTCATGGCTGGCTCCGGGGGTCAGGCCGCCCTCGCCCTCGACAACGAAGACCTTGACCTCTTCGGCTCCGGCCAGCTTGAGCGCAACCGCCTCACCGGCCGCGGGCGGCATGCCATGCCCCGACGGCCCGGTGTTGAACTTGAGGAAGAGGGTCTTGCCCTCCATCTCGGCGTGGCCGGCGAGGCCGCCGCGGCGACGCAGCTTGAGGAGATCCTCCCAGGTGAGTGCCCAGCGGCCGTCATCGGGGAAGGCGAAGTCGGGGTCCGGATCCCGCTCGGCGCGGGCGCGGAGGGTCTCGTTGAGGATCGCCAGCGTGGCGTAGACGAGCGGGACGGTGTGGCCCGCGGACAGGACAAAGCGGTCCGCGAACGGGCGCCAGGGGCGGCGAATATCCCAGCGCATCGCGCCCGACAGCAGCAGCGACAGGAAGAGGTGCACCTTGGACCGCGAGCCGCCGGGGTGCCCCGACTGGCGGTAGTTGAGCGCCAGGTCGATCGCCTCGTCGATCACCTCGCGGACGAGGTCCCATTCCTCGAACGATGCGGCCGCCTCGTCGTAGAAGTGGTCCACGCTCCGCTGCTGGATGGTGGTCATGCGCTGACGAGCTGCCCGGTGCGCTCCAGCTTTGCCAGGGAGTCAGCGATCCGCTCCAGCGCGGCGCTCAGCTTCTCGCGTGAATTGGCGTAGGAGAAGCGCAGGTAGCCCTCCCCGTACGTGCCGAACGCGGTACCGGAGAGGCCGCACACGCCCGCGTCGTAGAGGAGGTGGTCGGCGATCTGGTTGCTGGTCCGTCCGAACGAGCTGAAGTTCGGGAAGGCGTAGAAGGCGCCGTGCGGCATGACGCAGCTGACGCCGGGGATGGCGTTGAGCCCTTCCACGATCAGCGAGCGTCGGGCGATGAACTCGGTGCGCATTTCCTGCGCTGCGTCTTGCGGTCCGGTGAGCGCGGCGATCGCGCCGACCTGCGTGAAGGCGTTGGTGCAGCTGACGCTGTTGATTACCAGTCGTGAGAACGACGGCGCGAGCCACTCCGGCACGATCCCGTAGCCGAGCCGCCAGCCGGTCATGGCAAAGGTCTTGGAGAAGCCGTCGAGCGTGATGGTGCGCTCGGCCATGCCGGGGAGGGTCGCAATGGAGAGCGGCTCCCCTTCGTACTGCAGGCGTCCGTAGATCTCATCGGCCAGGACGACCAGGTCGTGCTCAACGGCGATCCGCGCGATCTCGCGGACGTCTTCCTCCGTGAGGATCGAGCCGGTCGGGTTGTGGGGCGAGTTCGTGACGATCATGCGGGTCTTGTCCGTCACCAGGCTTTCGACCTCGGCGACGTCCATCCGGAAGTCATTCCCCTCGCGCAGTGGTGCCGCCACCGGCGTGCCGCCAACGTATCGGGCCATGCTTTCGTAGATGGGGAAGCCGGGGTTCGGGTAGATGACCTCGTCGCCGGGGTTGATGAGGGCCAGCATCGCGTAGAACATGATCGGCTTGGCACCGGGCGTGACGACCACCTGTCCGGGGGTCGTATCGATCCCCTTCCAGCGCTTCACGTCGTTGACCAGCGCCGCCTGCAGCGGGGCGATCCCGGTCGCAGCCGTGTAGTGCGTCATCTTGTCGTCGAGCAGGGCCCGCGACGCCGCGTCGCTGATGTGCGCGGGGGTATCGAAGTCGGGCTCGCCGAGCTCCAGGTGGATCACGTCGCGGCCGGTCGCCTCAAGCGCTCGAGCACGCGCAGCGGCCTCGAAGGCGGTCTCGGTCCCGATCAGCCCCATCCGGCTGGCAAGCTTCACTGTCGGTGCCTCGTGTGCGGCAGGTCAGCGTTGAGTGTACCGATGGAGCGGCCGGGTAACACTCGTCTGCCCGCGAGGCCGCCGGGGTGGCACGACCCGAACGGGCCATTGCGGAGACTGAACGCGCCACTGCTATACTTTCCGCAGCAACTAATCCCGCGACCCATCCGAGCGACGGGGCTCCCCGAGCGCCAGAGGAGAAGACCGATCTCATGACGATGACCGAATCGACGCCGCAGACGGCCCCGCCGGCTGCCCCCGCACCAGCCGCCGAACTGCTGGTCAGCATGACCGAGGCGGCCGCCGTCAAGGTTCAGGAGTTGCGCGCCCGCGAGGGCAAGGCCGATGCCGCACTGCGTCTCTTCGTCAAGAGCGGCGGATGTTCCGGCTTCAGCTACGGCCTGGCGTTCGACGACAAGATCGCCGATGACGATCGGGTCGAGACCCATGCCGGCGTACCGATCGTGATCGACGCCTTCAGCGTCCAGCACGTGGCCGGCGCCGAGATCGACTACGTCGACTCGCTGATGGGCTCGGGCTTCGCGATCAACAACCCCAACGCGGTGAGCAGCTGCGCCTGCGGCTCCTCCTTCAACACGGACGGCTCCCCCGCAAAGGCGGGCGGCTGCCACTAGACCTTTTCTGGTCCGCGACCACCTCGAAGCCCCGGCCCCGCGCCGGGGCTTCCCGCTGTCCGGCGAGCTGCACGCGTACCCGCCTGCACGCGTACCCGCCTGCACGCGTCCCCGCTATTACATTGGGTTCTACATGCGCGCCGGCCGGGCATCAATCGGTCGAAAGCCGGCCCGATTCCCGCTGTCCCTACCACGCATGGTGATATCGCGAGGCACGGGTAAGGCTTTCGAGCCCCTCCGGTGCTGATGAACTACAAGAGGTAATAGGTCGAAGTCAGCGCCGCGGGTCCCCTGGCTGGCACTACTCCGCCGCCGTGGGGCGTCGGCGGCGATCCGCGATCCAACCCACGACCACGCCAAGCACCAGGACGCCAGCGGCAGCGGCCGTGAAGGCCAGCAATCCGCCTGAGGCGCAGTCGCCGGGCTGACGATCGATCTCGGTGCAGATCAGCACGACCTGGCGCGTCAGCAGTGCGGCCCACAGGCCGCCGGCGCCGACGAGCATTCCGGAGAGCAGGTACGGGTTTCGGAAGACGATGGAGGCGAGCCCGATGGCCAGGATGACCACGATCAGTCCCGGAATGCCGAAGATGAGCCCGGGTAGCCCGAGCAGGGCGCCGTCGAGCAGGCCCACCAGCCAGGTCGCCCGGGTGCTCCGACTCGCCATCATCTCGCGGTCACTCCCCTGAGCCGTCGTCCTCGAAGGCCGATGCGCCGGCCAAGACTGCCCCTTGCGTGTCGCCGCCCAGGGCGGCCGGCAGGGGGCGTGTGAGGTCCAGCGGCGTCACGTATCGGTCCACCAGCGAGCGGGTGCCCTCGATCTTGAGCAGGTCGAAGAGGTGGCCAAATTTGCCGCGCAGGTTCGCGGCGACCTGCGCCTCCGCCTCTGCTGGGAGGGTCCACAGGTCGCGCTTGAACGGACCGATCGCCTTCTTGCGCGTCTTGTAGAGGAACTGCTCGTCGGTCTCGCCGGGCTTGCGCTCGTCGGCGCAACTGGCCACGCACCAGTCGAGCATCTCGGCGCGCAACTCGTCGGGCAGGCCGCCATCGTCGTACAGGATGTTCTGGAAGCCGGTGGCGAGGTGGATCTCCGCGGTGCCGTTCACCGGGAAGTGCCCGAAGGCGTCCTCGGGGAGCGTGCTGGCCCCGTGCTGGACGCATCCGGCCAGCCCGTACTCGTCGCGCGCAACGCCAGAAAGGCGGCGCATGGTGTCGAAGTCGATCGCAACCTGGGCCACGCTGCCGTCGGGCAGAACCACGCCGCCGTGGCTGGTGCCCGTCTGGATGCTCACCTTGCTGACGCCGGGCAGGCCGGTGCCGAGGAGCATCGCGTAGTAGCCGTCCAGGTAGGCGCGCAGCTCCTCCTCGTTCGAGTTCGCCTTGCCGACCTCGCCGATCTCGCCGCCGATGCTGGTGGTGACACCCTCCGGCTCGATCTCACGGATGAGCCCCGTCAGGCTGAGGGTGTTCTCACCGTTCACCCGCTGCTGCGCTGCCACGGTGGGGAGGGACAGGTCCACCAGGGTGCTGCTGTCGATGTCGATGTTGTAGAACCCGGCCGCCACCGCCTCACGGGTCAGCTCGTGGAGGCCGGCCATCTCCCCATCGGGGTCGGCCGCCCACTTGGTGGCGTTGAACTGGAAGTGGTCACCCTGGAGGAAGACCGGGCCGCGCCAGCCGGTGCGCAGGGCCGCGGCCAGGATCACCGCGGTGTACTCCGCGGGGCGCTGGTCGGTGTAGGCCATCTCGCTCTTGGCGATCTCGAAGATCACCGCCCCGGCATCGCGCTCCATGGCGGCCGCAAAGGCTTGTCGCGCGGTGAGGTATGCGGCCGCGCGCACGTTGATCGCCGGCACGGTGAAGTCGGTGGCCGCAAACTCGCCCCGGCCGCGGGCCATGTACAGCTCGTGAATGCTGGCCGATCCGCAGCCGAGCGCCTGGGACGCGCTCCAGATCAGCCAGCGCGCGGCGTCACGCAGTGGCTCATCTGGGTTGAAAACCGCATCGAACACCAGGCTATCGACCAGTTCGTTGCGGAAGCGGGATTCATCGGTGATCTGCAGGCGGTCGCCGCTGAGGGTGGCGATGCCAGCGAGGCTGTCACGCAGCCCGGAGGCCCTTGTGGTGGTCATGGAGCCATCCTAGCGGAGGGCCGAGACCAGGGTGAACGCCAGCAGAAGCGCCACCGGCAGGCCGACCAGCGCGGCCAGCAGGTACCAATCGCGGGCGGCTCGGGCGTCCGCGACACGGCGTCGGCGCAGCCCCATGACCCATGCCAGCACGCCGCTCAGCCCCGTCACGTACAGGGCAGCCGAGAGGCCGGCGACACCGACCGCGAAGGGACGCACGGCGGCACAGTCTCCGATGCTCAGGGGGCCGCCGGGCGGGCACGGAGCACCGAGCTCCAGCAGGATCAGACCGGCCGCGGCAGCCAGAACCGTCCCCGACCAGGCGATATGGAGGGCGAGCCAGCGGGAGTTGCTCGTGGGGCGGCCCTCAGCCGCCGGCAGCCCAGGCCGCTCCCGCAGCGGCGGCCGCCTCCGCTTCGCGGCGGCTGACGCGGCGATACTCGAACCACAGGTAGACGATCCCGGTTGCGCCGCCGCCCGCTGCCATCACGCCGAGCCCCAGCGCCAGGAGCGGGAAACGCAGCGGAATGAGACTGCCGCTCGCCAGGTTGAAGAGCATGAACGGGATGATGGCCAACACGGTGGCGGCGTACTGCATGACATCGAGGAACCGGATCAGCGACCAGGCGAAGCCGCGCCGACCTCGTGCGGCCTGCGTCCACAGCGCCAGGACTATGAGCAGCGTGAAGGTCGGGCCGCCGATCAGGACTTGCGCCACCAGGTAGCCGACATCTTTGCTGAAGCCGAGATACAAGGTGGTGATGGTGTTGGCGTAGTTGGGGATATAGCCGAGCACAAAGTAGACGAAGAGGAAGAGCGGCACGCCCTTTAGGAGCGCCACCAGCCATGTCTCGCTGCCGAAGAGCAGCCAGCTGGCGAAGTCATCGACCTCTCGGATCACCCGCGACATGAGGTCGCGACGGGGTGGGACGGTGTAGTTCGTCATCGTTCGCCTACTGCTTCAGGCTCAGCAGGAAGGTGATCAGCGCTCGCAGGGCATCCGCGCTCAGCGTCCCCTCAGGGTACGGGAGCATGTTCGTCCCTGCGCCATCGTTGTAGTTGGTCGCCGAGTCGCGGATCCACATCTCCAGGAAGGTCCGCGCGTCGGCGGCGTAGTCGGCCTGCAGCTTGTCGAGTCCGCTGATAGGCGTGGGCAGGTCGACCACCGGCTCGTTGCCGATGTTCAGCAGTGACGGGAAGGTCCCCGCCACTCCGGAGTAGTCGGCCTGGTGGCAGTTGACGCAGCCAACTTCGACGTAGACCTGCTTCCCCGCGTCAACCGTATCGGGGATCCCCTCGACCGGCTGTTGGAGCGCCTCGTTGGCCCAGGTGCCGATCAGGGCGGTGAGCGCGTCGATCTGGTGCAGCGTGAGCCCACCTTCGGCCCCCCAGGCGGGCATCTCCGACTTGGCGTTGCCGCTGACCACGATGCCGCCGTAGCGGATCGCCCAATTCACGTAGTTGTTCAGGATCGGTGGCGCGCCATCCTCGATGTTGGCCACCTCGCCACCGGTCGCCTTCCACTTGTTGGCGAGGGCACGGGAGTGCAGGTTCGGAGCCTGGTTGCCCTGTGGCGTGATGCCGCCGGTGCCGTCGGCTCCATGGCAGCGAGCGCAGTTGGCGCCCAACGGGCTGAGGAACTCGGGCCCGGCTGTCACCTCGAGCGTACCGGCCACGCCGTCTGCGGTCACCACCGTGACGCCATCGGACTGGAAGCGTGCCTTGGCCTGCTTCCCGGCCTTGACCTCCGCCTGGAAGGGGTGGGCTCCGGTTCCACGCAGCGTGATCTCGGAGCCGAGGGCATTGGTGAAGTTGATCGAGGCATTGATCTCGATCTCGATGACGGCGGGCTCGAACCCTGCCGCGGACACCGTCACGGTGTGGATGATCTCGTCCGGCCCGAAGTAGAGCGTCCCGAGCTCGATCAGCTCGGTCTGTTGGGCCTGGAACTCGGACTCCCGGCGCGCGCCATCGGTTATCCAGTAGAAAGCGGTGAAGAGGGCCATGCCGCTCATCAGGAAGATGGCGATCGCCTTGAAGCGCATCGGTCAGCCCGCGCAGTGCGGAATGGTTGCGGTATCGCGGTCGTCAAAGGTGACGGTGCCCTCGGGCGGGCCTCCCACGATCCGGCTGGTATCGACGACGTAGGCACCCTCGACGACCTCGACCGCGAAGCTGTCCATGCCGCGTGGTGCGGGACCGGCGCGCTTCTCGCCGAGGATCGTGTACTTGCTGCCGTGGCAGAGGCACTCGAACCACTTGCTCTGGTCGCACAGCGGCGGCACCTGGCAGCCCAGGTGCGGGCACTTGCGGTAGAGGGCGATGACCTCCGCGCCGGGATCGGCGACCGACGCGCCGGTGCCGTCGATCAGGCCCTTCGCAGCGGGGACGTTAACGAAGAAGACGCGCGCCCGGTTGAAGGCAAACGGCGTACCGGTCGCCCAGGCAGGCTCGTTGGCGATGATGTCGGCCGGGGTGCCGATGGTCAACTTGCCGCCGAGCCCGCTGCGCACGTTCGGCCAGAGGAAATTCACCGTGCCGGCCAGGAACTCCACCGACAGGATCGCCACGCCGACGCCGAGCATGCGGCGCATGAAGCCGCGCCGGCTCATCTCGCCGACGGGGCGGCCGGGGACCTCGCCGTAGGCGGGCAGCTGGCTCATAGGGTGAAGAAGATCCCGTCCCATGGCCAGACCCAGTTCCAGCCGGGGCCGCGGAAGAAGGAGCCGATGATGGTGATGATCAGTCCGCCGGCCATCAGGCACATGAAGAAGACCCACATGGTCTTGCGATCACGTGCCGCCTTGTACGGGGACCGGTCGATGTACGGCACCAGTGCGAGGCCGACCAGGTAGAGGATCGGCAACAACGCGCCTGCGACGGTGGCGTTGAAGTAGGAGATGAGCTCCTGGAGGCCGAGGAAGTACCACGGCGCCTTGGCGACGTGGGGCGTCACCCCTGCGTTGGCCATCTCTTCGAGTGGCGCCGAGATGGTGACCGAGGCCACCACCAGCACCACGCCGATCAGGAGCGCCATCAGGAACTCGGCGCGGAGCAGGTGCGGCCAGGTCAGGAGCGTCTCATCGGGGCGCTTGTCGACACGGACCAGCGACTCCTGCTTGACGTACGCCAGCAGGCGGAAGCGCTCGGTGCCCGGAACGCCGGGCGGGCCTGGCAGCTTCGGGCCGGAGCCGCGCTCGACTACCGGCACGTTCGGTGCCTGGGTCGGGGCGTTCTTGTCGGCTGTGGCGTTGCGCCGCTTCTCGATGGTCATCGGTTCCTCGTCATCTCACACCGGCCCGCTGATGCCGCCGTCCTTCCGGATCCTCCAGAAGTGGACGACCATCAGGATCGCCGCGATCAGCGGGAAGGCGATCACGTGCATGACGTAAAAGCGAATGAGGGTGCCCTGGTCGACCAGCACGCCGCCCAGCAGCAGGAAGCTCGACTCGTCGGAGATGAGCGGCGCGTAGGTCGCCATCTGCGAGCCGACGGTGATGGCCCAGAAGGCGATCTGGTCCCACGGCAGCAGGTAGCCGGTGAAGCTGAGCCACAGGGTGGAGAAGAGGAGCACCACGCCGATCACCCAGTTGAACTCGCGCGGCGGCTTGTACGCCCCGTGATAGAAGACGCGGATCATGTGCAGGAAGACGGTGAGCACCATGAGGTGCGCGCCCCAGCGGTGCATGTTGCGCACGAACGCCCCGAAGGCGACCGAGTTCTCGATCGAAAGGATGTCCTGGTAGGCGCGGGTCACCGATGGCACGTAGAAGAACATCAGGTAGACGCCGGTCACGGTGAGCACGAGGAAGAGGAAGAAGCTCACCCCGCCCAGGCAGAATGTGTAGGTGTAGCGGACAGCGTGCTTCTTGACCCGCACCGGATGCAGGTGCAGGAAGACGTTGTTCATCACCGCCAGCGCGCGCGTGCGGCTGGTGGTCGGGTACGGCTGGCGGAAGAGGCTCCGCCACAGCGCCGACTCCTTGACGACCCGCACGAGGTCGCCCGGACCTGGGAACGTCATCGTCGCACCGCCGCACCGGCCTGCTGGCCGACCTGGCCCAGGATGTTGTCCTTGTAACTCTCCAAGAGCACCTTCCCGTCAGGCGTGATCCGCTCGAGTTCGAGACGGTCCATGGTGATGCAGTTGGTGGGACACCGCTCGACGCAGAGGTTGCACCGGATGCAGCGCTCCTCGTCGATGACCATGGCGATACCCCGCGGCCACGACTGGAATAGCCCTATCTCCGGGTCGTCGCCACCGATCTGCGCCTTGTCGATCATGTAGATGACGCCCTCGGGGCAGACATCGGCGCAGAGCCCGCACAGGATACAGCGGGGGCCGTCGATGTTGATGTTGTGATTGCACTGGAGGCAGCGGCTTCCCTCGGTGATGGCGCTGCGGGTGTCGTAGCCGACCTCCACCAGGCTGGTGAAGTCGCGGCGCAGTTCCGGCGGAGCCATCGGGATGTGCTGTCGCTCGATCGCCTCGTACCTGTCGGGCATGTCGTGCTCCAGCGCCTGTGTGACGACCGCGCGATTGATGACCGGCAACTCCACCAGCTCTTCGCCGCGCACGCCATCAAGCCAGCGGTCGATCGAGCGGGCAGCCCGCCGGGCGCGCCCGGCCGATTCGATGATGGTCGCCGGGCCGGTGACGAAGTCGCCGCAGGCAAAGACGCCATCCAGGCTTGTGGCAAACGTGTCGGCATTGGTGACGACGTAGCCGCGGCTGAAGTCGAAGCTCAGCGCGTTGTAGGGCTTCCCGTTGGGGCCCTGCGGGGTGGAGCCATTCATCGGCGCGCTGCGCCAGGAGGACACTGACCCTCCGGCGACGACCGCGCGGGTATCGGTCACCCCGAGGTGGCGGTTCAGCGCTGCGCCGTACTCGCCGAGGACGTTGTTGTCAGCCGCCTGGCTGGTGCAGGGGATGACCATGTCGCAGGTGATGGTGAACTCGCTGGCGGGGATCGCCTCCGCCGAACGGCGCCCACTGGCGTCGGGCGGGCCAAGACGGGTGCGCTGGAAGACCATCCCCGTCACGCGCCCATCTTCGCCGGCGAGGACCTCGACCGGGGAGGAGAAGAGCTCGAATCGGACCCCCTCGAAGCGGGTCTCGTGCTGCTCCTCCTCATCGACGACCATCTCCTCGGGGCCGCGCCGATAGACGATCGTGCTCGTCTTGGCCCCGAGCCGGAGCGCCGTGCGAGCCGAGTCCATGGCGGTGTAGCCGCCACCGACGATCACCACGTGCTCGCCGACCCACTGCTCCTGGCCGAGGTTCGCCTTCTTTAGGAAATCGACCCCGTAGATCACCCCGTCGATCTCTTCGCCGGGGACGTTCATGGCGACGGGGTACATGCAGCCGGCCGCCACCACCACCGCGTCGTGCTGCTCGCGCAGCTGGTCGATGGTGATGTCGCGCCCAACCTCGATGTTGTAGTGGAACTGCACGCCGTGCTTCGCGACCCAGTTCACGTCGAGCTCGATCACGTCGCGGGGCAGGCGGAAGGCCGGGACACCGATCAGGGTGGTGCCACCCCCCGACGGGAGTGCCTCGTAGACCTCCACCTGGTGACCGTAGCTGGCGAGCTCCTTTGCGACCGACAGACCCGCCGGGCCGGCGCCGATCACACCGACGCTCTTCCCGGTCGGCGGCCCGACCACGACGTTGTCGGGGAGATTGTTAGCGTAGTGCCAGTCGACCAGGAATCGCTTCATGGCGCGGATCGAGAGCGGCTTGTCGATGTCGGCGCGACGGCACGCCTTCTCGCACGGGGCTGAGCAGACGTAGCCGCAGATGGCCGCCACCGGGTTCGGATCGCGCGCGAGGATGTAGCCCTCTTCGAAGCGCCCCTCGGCGGCGAGCATCAGGTAGCCGCGGCAGTTGGTGTTGACCGGGCAGCCTTCCTGGCACTCGATGTTGCACTGCAACCAGTCGACGCCGACTTCGGCCGTCTGGAACCGGAGCGGTATGGCGTTCGCGGAGATCACGGGCATCGTCGCAGTGCGGGTTCCACCTTGGAGTGCGGACGGGTCGGGCGGCCGCCCGATGCTACCCGCCGCGCGAGCACGGTGTCAAAGAAGTTTCCGCCTGATCTGCAGCGGCGGCGGCACGGGCATCAGTAGTTGGCGAAGAAGAAGCTCATCACCTGCCGTACCAGCGGCGCGGAGTCCGATCCACCGGTCGCCAGTGGCACCTTGACGAGCACGGTTGCGACGCTGATCCGCGGGTCGTCCACCGGGGCGAAGGCCGGGAACCACGCGTCGGGGGTCGGCGTGCCGGTCTCGGCGGTGCCGCTCTTGCCGGCGACAGGCAGTCCATAGCCGCTGAACGCGTAGTAGGCCGTACCAAGCGGTGAGGCGACGACGGCTCGAAGGGTTTCGCGCAGGAAGACCCAATCGTCGGTGGCCAGCTCGACGGTGTGGGCGACCCGGGTGGCGTTCCTCTCGATAACTCGGCCGTCGGGGAGCCTGGCCTCTGTGACCAGGCGCGGGACCCACAGCGTGCCACCGTTGGCAAACGCGGCGTACGCATTGGCCACCTGAAGCGCGGTGCCGAGATACTCCCCCTGCCCGATCGACAGCTGGATCTGGTCGAAGGGGCCGTACGGTCGGAATCCGCCATCCCATCGCGGCCTTCCTTCGTAGTAGGCGGCGTCGGGCAGGATGCCGGGCGTCTCTGCCAGGTGGGCAATGCCGGTAGGGCGCCCGAAGCCGAACTCGGCGATGAGCTCGGTCAGAGCGGCCGGATCCGCTTCCCAGACACGGATTGAGAGCGGCATGTAGGTGGTGTTACAGCTGAACGCCATGGCCGTGGTGAGCGATACGCTGTTGCCCAGCGAGTGCATCTCGTAGTTGCGGAAGGTGAATCCGTCGTAGACCCAGGTGCCGTTGCAGGACATCCGGGTCGACCGGTCCGCGACGCCGGTCCGCAGCGCCGCCAGCAGGGTGAACGGCTTGAAGGAGGACCCCGCCGGATAGCCCGATTCGACCGCGTGGTTGCGCCGGGCGGACGCGCCGGGCGTCGCCAGGGGGTCGCCGGCCAACGTGGTGCCGAGCACCATCGCGTTCGGATTGAAGAGCGGCGCCGATGCGAGCGCCCAGACGTCGCCGGTCTGCGGATCGAGGATCGCGGTGGCCGCTTCGTTGTACGTCCCGATCGCATCCTCGGCGATGCGCTGGAGGTCGGGGCGGATGCTGATCATCAGGTCGGCGCCCGGCACCGCGGCCCGTTCGAGGAGAATCTCCGGCGCGGCGCCCGCCTCCGCCCGCGAGCCGGGAAGGGATGACAGCGCGTATCCGGGCGATCCGCGGAGGAGCGCCTCTGCCCCCCGCTCCAGGCCGCTGCGCCCCACCAGGTCGCCAACCCGGTAGTCGGGTCCCAGCGCCGCCACTTCGGCCTCGCCCGCCGGTGAGACCCAGCCGATCGTCTGCCCGGCCAGCCACTCCTGCGGGTAGACCCGGGTCCCATCCTCGCGGACCTGTGCGAAGACCGTACCGTCAGCCGCGAGGATCCGTCCGCGCGTCCCGAGGTTGCGGGTCAGGTCAAGGGTGCCGTCTTCGCCGAGCTCCGGGAAGAGCAGCGCTGCCCGCCAACGGACCTCCCATCCGTCCGGCCCCGGAGTGAGCGTCAACATCCGTTGGAACGCCACGCGGCCGAACCGATCGGTCTCGAAGGCCAGTCGAATCGGGATCGTGACCGCCTGGCGCGGCCCCGCCACGGCGCCATCCGGGGACAGGCTGGTTTCCAGGACCGGCCCCGGCTCGGCCGTCAGGCTATTGACGCCGGCCATCTCGGCGAAGTCGCGCAGGAGGCCGGTGACCCCGTCGGCCGTGAAGCGGTCACGGTCGGCGGGAGCCAACAGCTCGACCATCCGTTCATAGCGTTCACCGCGCCAGGCTGCCAGGAACTTGCGGGCAACGAGACGTGCTGCATCTTGCTCTGCTGCGACGTTCGGGGTGGCGCGCGGCTTCGCCGACGCCGAGGGCAGGATCGTCGCGGTGCATGCCGCAAGAAGAGCGGCGCCGCCAAGAGAAACGGCGAGCCAGCGCGCCCGCCCCCCGGAGCGGGTCATCTCGCGAGCATCACACGGCGGAAGCCCTCGGCGGCGGCGTATCCCGCTCGTTCGCCGAGCTCCTCCGCGCCGCGGCGCAACCAGCGATCCGTCTCGACGAAGTCACGGAACTGGCTGGCGTGGTGGGCCAGCGCAGCGATCTTGCGGTCGAGCGTCGCGCCGATATCGACCAGCTGGTTGGCCTCGTTGGTACTCCACAGGAAGAGTTCCGCAACTTTCCATGGGCCGAGCCCGGCGGCGAGGTGCTCGGGAAAGTTCAACGGGTCCCGCGCGGTCGGAAAGACAGCGTCGACCACGACCAGCCCGGCCGCGCGGTGGTCCGGGTGATTCACCCACTCGTTGTTCACGAACAGCACGGTCGGGTCGTGGGTCATCACCACCTCGGGGCGGAAGGCCCTGATCGCGCGGGTGATCAGCTCACGCAACCGCAGGCTCGACTCGACCTGGCCGTCGGGTTCACCGAGGAAGTCGACCCGTGCCACGCCGATCTCCGCTGCGGCAGCGCGCTGCTCTGCTTCGCGGGTCGCGGCGAGGGCAGCCGGGTCAGCCTTGGGGTCATCGCTGCCCTTGTCGCCGCTGGTCAGCAGGAGGTAGTGGGCCTCGGTGCCTTCCGAGATCCAGCGCGCCACCGTCCCCGCCGCGCCGAACTCGATGTCGTCCGGATGCGCGGCGACGACCAGGACGCGTTCGGGTGTGGGAAGTCGGTCGGTGGGCATCGGTTCGCCTGGCAGGATGGCCGTGGGATTGGGCGAATCCTACCAGCCGCCCAGCCGGATCACCCTGTCGCGTGGCCCGGTGAGGTGGCTGTCGGCCCATGCCAGCACGTCGGCGTCATGGCTGAAGAGGACCACCTGGCGGTCCGCACTGACCGCGCGCAGGACGTCGAGTACCTGGCGCTTGCGGTCGGGGTCCGCCTGGGCGGTCACCTCGTCGAGGAGGAGGGGGGCTGTCTCGGCGGTGGTCACCAGGTGCTCGGCCATCGCCACGCGGAGCAGGAGGTAGACCTGCTCCCGGGTCCCTTCCGAGAGCAGCCTAGCGTCGCGCCATTGGCCAGTGCGTGCCTCCTTGACATCGACTGAAAGGTCGCGCGGGTTGACCCCGACCTCGTCGTACGCACCACCGGTGATCGCCGGCAGGTAGCGCTCGACCGACGCCTTGAGCACCGGCGCGATGTCGCGGTGCACGCGGCGCTCGGCCGCCTGGAGCAGGTCCAGGGTCTGGTCGAGCACCTCGGCCAGCTCGGTGACACGGGCACACTCAGCGCGGGCGGCGGCGGTGCGCTCCTCGGCTTCGGCGACATCGGGCAGCGCGGCTGCGGTCAACCGAAGCTCCCCGGTCAGGGCATCGACCGCGGCCCTGGCGGTCGCCGTTGCGGCGCGGGCGCTCGATTCGGCAAGCTCGGGATCCCTGCCGCCCTCCAGGAGCGGTGGCTGTCCGCCGAGCGCCTCCGCAAGCCGCTCTGCGGCGGCGCTCCGGCGAGCCGTCTCCTCGCGCCACTCCTCCATGGTTCGACCGTCCATCAGCCCCTCGAGCTCTTGCCACTCGCGGATGGCGACCTCGACGGCGCGCACGGCCTCCGCCCAGCGCGCCTGCCAGGCCGCCAGCCTGGCCTCGATCTCGTCGACCGTGCCGTCAGGCCGTTCGCCCACGCTGGCGGCAGCGGTGCGCAGCGCGGCCTCCGCGGCAGCCATCGTCTGCTGTGCCTGGGCTGCGCTCGCCTCCAGGGCGCTCCGAGAGGCGAGCGCCTGGCGCAACCCCTCCGCCCCGGCGGCGGCCTGCGCCTGCGTCGCACGGTCCGCGCAGTTGATCTCGTACGCGGTCAACGCCGCTCGGAGCGCCCCCTCGACGGCTGCTCCCCGCGCAACGAGCGCCTGGCGAAGCCGCTCCTCGGCATCCCGAAGGGTCGCGTCGAGGGTCGCCTTCTTCGTCTGCCACGCCATGGCCTGCTCCTCGTCGAAGCGCCGCGCCGCGCCCGAGTCGGCGATCGCCTGGCGCGCGGGACCTCGCCGCGACCATCCCCAGGCGGCGAGCGTCACCCCGATCGCGGCCAAGACAATGCCCGGAATGGTCAACTGCAGCCCGATCAACACGACTCCGGCGCCCGCCGACGCCACGCCGGCCAGCAGGGGGAGGATCCAGCCAGGCGTCCCCGGTCCCTGTGACGTTGCCGCGGGAATCTCGGCCGGCGTCGCGCGACGATCGTGGTGCAGCCGCAGGGCCTCCTCAGCGACATCGAGCGCGCGGGAGGCCGCTAGCACCTCCGGGTCAGGACGGCGATCGCCGTCCTGCACCGCCGGCAGGGCGGCGATCTGGGCCGCCAGCTCCGCGCTGCCGGGTCCTTCAAGGGCTGGAGGCGCGGCGCGGCGGCGCCAACCGTCCAGTGCGGCGGCGACCTCGCCGGCCAGCGCCTGCTGGGTATCCAGGCCGGCCGGCGCGGCCGGGTACCTGGCCGCGAGCTGTTCGGCGCGGGCGGTGCGCCGCGCCATATCCTCGAACTCCCGGCGTGCACGAGCCGCTTCGACGCCAGCCTGCGTGCGGCTCGCCGCAAGGTGCGCCGCCTCCGCCAGCTCGAGGCGCGCCCGGCGCTCCAGGTACTCGCCGTGCAGACGTTGCGCCTCGCTCAACGCCGCTTCGGCCGCCCCCTGGTCGCGAAGCGCCTTGCGAAACGGCCCGACGGCGGCCTTGGTGTCAGCGCCGACCGACTCGCGGCGGAACGACTTCAACTGGTTGATTGCCTCGGCGGCGGTGGCATCGGTCCCGCGGGTAGCGGCGGCCCGCTGGAGGTCGTCCTGCAGCGACGCGGCGTTGTCGGCGACGGCCATGATCTGCGCCTGGCTGACCGCCGCGACCGAGGCGAAGGCGTCTCGATCCAGACCGAGCCAGCGGCTCGCATCGGGCGTCCCTTCGTTGATGATCTCGCTGGAGACGTCGCCGCCCAGCACCACGTCCTGGGCGCGGCAAGCCACCTTGCCAGCCAGGTCCTGGATGATGTCGATCGCGCGCCCGTCCGCCAGATGCAGGCGCGCCTCGACCTCCCATCGCTCCGGCGCGTCCCACGGGCGGTGGCGGCGGATCAACTCGTGTGCCTCCTTGGTCATGCCCGGCCCGCGACGGAGGCCGGTGAGCGCAAGCCGGGTGGCGGCGTGCCAGGTGGTCTTGCCGGCCTCGTTGGGACCGGCAACCACGGTCATCCCCTCGCCGAACTCGAGCGTCGCGTCCTGGAACGGCCCGAAGGCATGGGCGATCACCCGCTCGATCCACATTGGTCAGGCGACCTCGAGGTCGGGGCGGCCCTCGAGGGCTCGCAGGCCGGTGATCAGCACGCGTCGTCGGCGCTCTTCGTCCTCGATCTGATCCGTGTCGCGGGCGAACTGGCCGCGCACCGTCGCCTCGTGGCGGATCGCCTCGAGGTCGTACATAGGGTGAACGGAGCCGCTTCGAACGAGCAGGCCGTCGAGGTGATCGCCCAGCGACTGCAGCTCACGCGGGCTGACCGGCAACGCGGCCGGCACCTCGCCGGCGAGGGTCACGCGGACCGAGCCGGAGAGACCGGCGATCGCCGCCCCGACGCGGTCGCGAACGTCGTCGGCATGCTGGCATCCGTCGAGCGGGACATCGATGTCGTGCACGGCGCTGACGGCCACCGCGTGGCGCGCGCGCGTCACCACACCATCGTCGCCGACGACGGCGATCACGACCCCTCGTCCGGCCGATTCACCGAATTCGAGCGGATCCGGGTTCCCCGGGTACGTGTGGCGCTCGCGGTCGCGTGCGACGTGGTAATGACCGAGGAACGCGTGCGCGATCCCCGCAGCCTCCAACTCGGCGGCGTCGAACGGCGCATGGGGCTGCTTTCCCGACTCCTGGAAGGCGAGCGCGCCGCGCTCCGACGCGTGCGCCAGTGCCAGGTTGATGCCACCACGACCGGCCGAGAAGCCGTCGAAGAAGCCGTCGGTGTTGGCAGGCGCACGGTGGGCGGCACCCCACAGGGTCAACCCGTCTGCAAGGGTGACCGGCGTGAGCCGGTCCTCGGTGAAGACATGCACGTTGGACGACCACGACGCCAGCGCGTACGGGCTGTGGGGCGAATACCAGTCGTGGTTGCCCGGGGCGAGGTAGATGGGCCGATCGGTCCGCCCAAAGCTCGCGCGCAGGAATTCGATGGTGTCCGGAGTGAAGCGCTCGTGCTCGAACAGGTCGCCGGCGCACAGGATGGCGTCAACCGCTTCAGCCTCTGCCAGCTGCAGGACCCGTGCGAGGGTCTCGCGCCGATTCTGACGTCGTTGTCGAGCCACGGCGGGGCTGGCCCATGCGAAGGGCGCGTCAAGATGGAGATCGGCGAAATGCAGGAGTTTCACGGATCGCAAGCGTAGCCGATGGACGTGACATCTCGGCCGTCGCGGACGAGCGGGGGACTAGCCGGCTTGACCCCTCATCGGGTCCCACGCGAGAAAGGCAAGCGCTCCCAGAACGAGCACGTGGACGAGGCCGCCGGCGCTGAAACCGCCGATCAGGGCAAGCAGCCAGGCGAGCACCAGGACAACCGGGGCCGCCCGCCAGGCAAGCGCGGCCCACTCCACTACGGCTGCTCCTCGCGTTCGTTGATGACCTGCACCACCAGCAGTACGGCGGCCAGTACGAGCAACAGGTTGACCAGCGGGCCCAGCTGCAGCAGGAGCCCGGCGAACCAGGCGACGAGGACGACGGCGATGGCGATCCACATCATGCGGCGAGTAACTCCAAGAGCTGGTCCACATGCTCCTCCGGCTTGACGCGCGGCAGCACGTGCTCGATCCGCCCGTCGGGACCGATGACGAAGCTGGTCCGCTCGGTCCCCATATAGCTCTTGCCCAGGAAACTCTTTTCGACCCACACGCCGAACGCCTCCGCGACTGCGTGCCCCTCATCGGAAAGGAGGCGGTACGGCAGATCGTACTTGGCGCGGAACTTCACGTGGCTCGCCACCGAATCGGGCGAGACGCCGAAGATCTCAGCCCCGGTGGCCAACATCTGTTCCCAATTGTCGCGCAGCGAGCAAGCCTGGCGGGTGCAGCCGGGAGTGTCGTCCTTCGGGTAGAAGTAGAGGACGAAGCGCGCTCCGGCGAGGCTCTCGGTCGAAACCAGCTGGCCGTCGTCGGCGGTCATGCGGAAGGCGGGGGCCGCATCGCCCGGGTTCGGCTGACTCACGGGCGGATCGTACCTCACCCCATCTCTTCGATCGCGACCAGCACCGGGGGAAGCTCCCTCGGCAGTAACCGGGCCGCCAGGTCACCGGCGAGCTCGTCGATGACCGTGTCGCTGGCCTCGGCCAGGTCGTGGCCGGCGCCGGGAATGGTGACCAGCCGCGGCTGGTCGTCGTCGGGTGCCGCGGCGCGGAGCCCCTCGGCGAGGAGAACCGATTCGGCCGGATCGGTCCAGGCGTCGGCCATCCCGTGCACCAGCGTCACCGACCGATGGAGCAGGGTGACGAGCGCTAGCGGCGGGGTGTGGATCGCCTGCTCGATGGCGGCCAGGTTCATCGTTACCTGCTCGCCGCCGCGCAGGCGCAGGTGGAACGAGGCCTCGCGTCGTTCGGCACGCTCCAGCAGATCCTCGCTCCACAGGTCCAGGGCGGCGATCAGCGGATGCTCACGGTCCCTGCCGGTGCGGCCGCGGGTCGCGGCGGCGCGTCGCAGCGTGTCGCGCCACGAACGTGCCGAAGCTCCCACCAGGCTCAGGGCCGAGATGACCGGATCCGCGATCGCCACGGCGAGCGCGTGGGTCGCCCCCTCACCGTGCCCGACAATCCCGGTGCGGCGCAGGTCGAGCGCCCCGTGGCCGCGCATGGCCGCCAGCTGGTCGCGCGCGTCGTCGATGCGGGTGAACAGATCGGCCGCCTCCCAGACCCCTTCGGAGGCACCGCAGCCGCGCGCGTCACAGCGGAGCGTCGCCACACCGCGCTCCGCCAGCGCGTGGGCGAGGCGCTCGAGAAGGCCCGGAGCGGTCGGAGCGGGACCGAACCAGGCCGGGTGGCCGATCCGGTCGTAGTGGCCGCCACGGTCACGTGGCAACCAGGACGGCAGGAGCAGCGCATTCGGGTAGCGGCCGCGACGCTCGTCCGGGGGCGAGGCGTCGGGCAGGGTCAGAATCCCGGCAAGGTGGATCTCGCCGGATCGGACGCGCAGCTCCTCGGAGCGGGCCATGCGACGAGGGTACACTCGGCTCCCGATGAGCGCCGTCCCGCGGTTCGCACCGCCCCCCGAGCCGATCGTCTTCGACCCCGACCCGCACGCCGAGCCGCCGGCGGCAGCCGAGGTGGTGGTGGTCGGAGCGGGGATGGTCGGCGCTTCGGCGGCGTACCGACTGGCGCTGGCGGGGATGCGACCGCTGGTGATCGACGCGAATGCTCCCGCCAGCGGCGCGAGCGGGCGCCTGGCGGGCCTGGCCCTCGCCGGCCTGGGGAGCCACTTCCCGCGCGTGACGAAACTCGTCCAGCAGGCGGGAGGACGCTCCATCCTCGACTACACGATGCGCTCGCTCGATCTGCTCGAGGAGCTGCACGGAGTCCTGCCCGGCGGCGTGGACTGGGATCGCACCGGCTCTCTCGACCTCTTCACCACCGAGGCCGAGGAGGCCCACGGACGCCGCATGGCCTCGATCCAGGCGGCGGAGGGAATGGAGGTCGAGGTCATCGGTCCTGATCGGCTGGCTGAACTGGCTCCCGGGGTGGACCTCGGCCAGGTGCTTAGCGCGAAGTGGACGCCGCGCGATGGGCAGTTGCACCCGATCCACCTGGTGTACGGGCTGCTGGCCGCCGCCCGGGCGCGCGGAGCGTCGGTCGTCACCGGGGTGCGCGTGGAGAACCTGCTCGTGCGATCCGGCCGGGTGGCCGGAGTGGCCACCTCGCACGGCGAGGTGAGCTCTGGGGCCGTGCTGCTCGCCACCAACGCCTGGACACCGGCCCTGGTGCCGCACATCGGTGCCAACCTTACCCCCATTCGCGAGCACGTGTGCGTGACCGAGCCGATCCCGCCGATCCTCGGTCCCGGCTATCAGATGAACCAATGCAACGAGTACTGGCGGCAGCTCCGCACCGGCGAGGTGCTGATCGGCGGCTTCGCGGTGGCGGACCGCGAGATGGGGATCGGCTCATACGCGATGGACGTGGCTCCGACCGTTCCCCCGCTGCTGGCCGGGCTGCTCGGGCGCCTCCACCCAGGGGCCGCCGATGCCCGGATCGTGCGCTGCTGGGCCGGGCTGCTCGACTTCGCGTCGCTCGAGATCCCGATGATGGGACGACTTCCGGCCGAGGATGGAACACCGGTCCCCGGCGGCTACCTGGCCTGTGGCCTGACGGGCCACGGCCTCCCCTACGCCGCGATCATGGGGCTCCTGCTCGCCGAGCTGATCTCCGAGGGCGAGGCGCGAACCCTGTCCCTCGCCCCGTTCGACCCGGCGCGCTACGTCGGCGTGCAGCACGAACCGACCTGGCTGGAGCCGTTCACCGGCGCGCACCCGGCGATCTGACCGTCGCGCGGC